>CAJJAM010000030.1 GCA_905182235.1 SAR86 cluster bacterium SAR86B
GACGATATAAATTTAAAACGTCCTTTAAAAATAGGTATAGATTGTGGCAATGGTGCAGGCAGTGTTCATGCAAAAGATACATTTGAAAAATTAGGTTGTGAGGTTTTTGATCTCTATTGTGAGCTAGACGGAAATTTCCCTAACCACCATCCTGATCCTTCAAGACCTGAAAATCTCAAGGATCTAATCGACTTAGTGCTCAGCGCTAACTTAGATATAGGATTGGCTTTTGATGGCGATGCAGATAGGCTTGGGGTTGTTTCTAGTAAAGGAAAAATAATATACCCAGATATGCAAATGATAATATTTGCTGAAAGTATTCTGAATCGCAGTCCCAAATCAAAAATTGTGTTCGACGTAAAATGTTCAAAACTTTTGTCAGAATCAATAGAGAATAACTCTGGAATTCCAATAATGTGTAAAACTGGACACACTTTCATCAAAGAAACTTTAAGAAATGAGTCTGCGCTTTTAGGTGGTGAAATGAGTGGTCATATTTTCTTTAACGACAGATGGCCTGGTTTTGATGATGGTATTTACGCAGCGGCTAGATTGCTCGAAATTCTCTCAGAACAAGAAAAGAGTGACGCTCTGTTTGAAAATCTTCCACACCTATATTCAACCCCAGAAATCAACCTCCCTTCTTCGGATGAGGAAAAATTTAAAATTGTAGATGCCTTCAAAAATGCGTTAAATTTCCCCGAAGCAAAGCTAATTGATATTGATGGAGTTAGGTTGGAATTTCCTAATGGATGGGGTTTATTGCGAGCATCTAATACCTCGCCGGTTCTGGTTTTGCGTTTCGAGGCTATTTCAGAAGATGAAATAGATAATATAAAAAATAAATTTAAAAAAATCTTGGTACAAATTGGGCAAGATTTTGAGGAGCTATAAGAGTGGGCGTAACTAGAAAACAAGCAGAAAATATTGCTTCCGTATTAAGCGAAGGGATGCCTTACATTCAAAGATTCTACGGAAAGATAATAGTGGTCAAGTACGGAGGAGCCGCTATGTCTGATGTGTCGTTAAAAAAAGGATTCGCTAGAGACATAGCTTTAATGAAACTAGTGGGCATGAAGCCAGTAATTGTCCATGGAGGCGGGCCCCAAATTGCTAAAGAACTAAAAAAAGCAGGAGTAACTTCAGATTTTAACTCTGGTCTTAGAATTACCGATGAATCAACAATGGCCGTTGTAAAAAAAGTCTTGGGGATTAAAGTTAACGATGAAATATCAACTCTTATCTCAAAATCAGGTGCTTTATCTAAAGGTTTAAACCATGAAAACTCCAAAATTATCAGAGCATCAAAATTAATTAGTGAATCTGGATTAGATTTAGGTCTTGTTGGGAAAGTTGATAAGATTAATGCGAAAGATATAAGGAGTCTTATTTCAAAAGATATAATTCCCGTAATTTCTCCAATAGGACTTGATAAGCAATCTCAATGCTTAAATATTAATGCAGACTTAGTGGCTGGTAAAGTTGCTGAATCCTTAAGTGCAGAAAAATTAATTCTTCTTACAGACGTTAATGGCATAAAAGATGATGAAGGCAATCTTCTTTCTAAGATTAGTTCAGCAAAGGCAAAAAAGGTTTTAAAGAATGGTATAGTCAAAGGCGGCATGGTACCTAAACTTATTGCAGCATTAGAAGCCACACAAAAAGGAGTGAGTCAGGCGCACATAATTGATGGCAGAGTTCCTCATGCCGTAATGCTTGAAATACTTACCAAAGAGGGTGTTGGTACTTTAATCTCCTAATAATAATGACTCAACTGAAGCCAAGACAATTAGACATAATGCAAAGCTTGGCAAAAATGTTAGGTAGAAAAGGTCCTGTTAAAGTCACTACAGCACTGTTGTCCAAAGAATGTGGAATAACAGAAGCAGCAATATACAGACACTTCCCGAGTAAGAGAAAAATTTATTCAGGTCTTGTAGATTTTTGTGAACAAAATTTGTTTGAACTTATAGCTAATATTAATAAGTCTGATGATGACCTTTTAATTAAAGTTAAGAAGATTTTGTTGTTATTAATAACCTTCAGTGAGAAAAACCCAGGCTTAGCCAGGCTTTTGACACGAGAAGCATTTTCAACTGAAGAGTCGACGCTAGATGAAAGAATAATTCTATTATTTTCAAAAATTGAATTGCAAATTAAACAAAATCTTCAAAAGTATGAACAAGAAACCAAAAAGAAACTTTCTTTATCGACTGCAGCTTCTGCAAACATGCTTTTAGCTACTGCAGAAGGTTTAATACAGCAATTCGTCAGGTCTGGGTTTGAGGAAAATCCTTCTACAAGGGCATCTGATCAAATTGATTTATTAATTTCTGCTTTAAGTAAATAAATAACCTAAGGAGTGTTCTCTTCTAAATAGTATTCGAAGATTGAATTATTTGAATCGTCGCCGACTCTTTTTCCGGTAGTTTTATCTATTTTAACCGCCACTATCCCTCTTGGAGGAATTGAAATATTTAGGGTTATTTCTTCCAAATTATTTTTAATAAAATCAAGCCATATAGGCAACGCAATAGAAGATCCAAATTCTCTATTTCCAAGGCTTTTAGGTTGATCAAAACCAACCCAGACTGTTGTCACTAATGAATCATTAAAACCAGTAAACCAGGTGCTTTCAGCTTCATTTGTGGTACCTGTTTTTCCAGAAAAATCTGGCCGTTCAAGCTCGATTATCTTTTTTGCTGTTCCTCTCCTTCCAGCCTCTTGGAGTATGTCTTTTATAATGAATGCAGCCCGTTCATCTATCACTTGAGTTGGTTGCGATACTTTTTTTTCAAAAATAATCTTGCCATTCCTATTTACTATTTTATTTATGAAGAAAGAATCAACCTTCTTTCCTCCATTTGCAAAGACACTAAATGCAGTTGCATTTTTAAGTGGGCTTAATGAAGCTGTTCCTAATGCTAAAGATAAATCAGCAGGTAACCTGCTTTTTTCAAACCCAAACCTCTCTGCGTATGCTCTTGCCTTTTCTACACCCAATTCTCTCAATAATCTTATAGATACCAAGTTTCTGCTTTGCAATAAACCTTCTCTTAATCTGGTTGGACCGTAAAATTTTCCACTGGCATTTCTTGGGCGCCATCTATCCTCTAATGCAATATCTTCAAAAACAATTGGTGCGTCATTTATCAATGATGAAGCTGTAAATTTATCTTCTAAAGCTGCTGAATAAAGAAAGGGTTTAAAATTAGAACCTAAAAGTGGGGAAGACTGACTAACTCTGTCAAATTTACTTAGAAAGAAATCGTAACCCCCAACCCAAGCTTTAACAGCTCCACTCTTGGGGTCTAAGCTTACCAGGGCTCCTTGAGCATCTGGAATTTGAGAAAGAGAAAAACTTTCTTTCGACACTCCTCTTTGAATCCAAACTAAGTCTCCATTCTCTAAAATATCAGAAAACCCTTTAGGTCGGGGCCCTCTTCTATTTTCATTTATGTAAGGCCTGGTCCAATTTAAGTCTTCAGACCACTGCAATGAATATATTGTTTTATCAAAACCTATTACTTGAAGTTCTTCATTTAAATTTATTACTAAAGCAGGAAATCTAGATTGGGTATTATTTAAGCTGTTAAGCAATTTTAATACTTCCTCTAACGGCTCTTTCTCTCGGTCCAAATTTATAAAATACAACCTTTCCTCTAAGGAAAGCTCAAAAAAGAAATTCGGGAATAAGATTAAATAGTTTTCAGGATCCCTAAAGCCATGTCTTTTGTCGTAGAGCTCTAATCCATTTTTTATAGCTTCATTGGCGGTATTTTGTTTTTTAGAATCAAGGGTTGTATAAACTTCAAAACCTTCCTTATAAGCATCTAAACCATATTCTTGAATCATAGATCGTCTTATAGTTTCAGCCAGATAAGGAGCTGACACTTCAGAGACAAGGCCGTGGTAAGTTGCCGTTAGAGGAGCCTTGACAGCTAAGTCATATTGCTCTTGATGTATAAATTCTAATTCAAGCATTCTGCCCAAAACCCAGTTTCTTCTTATAAGAGCTCTTTTTGGGTTAACTAAAGGGTTAATACTAGATGGAGCTTTAGGCAATGAGGCTATCATGGCCCATTGGGCTAGATTTAATTCTTTAATTGAAGCTCCGTAATAAACTTCACTAGCAGCAGCTATTCCATAAGCCCTATTCCCAAAAAATATCCTATTCACATAAAATTCAAAGATTTCTTCTTTTGAATAAGTTTTTTCAAGCCTATAAGCAAGAAATATATCCTTTATCTTTCTAAAGATATTTATATCTCTGCTGGTAAGATAATTGCCTGCAACTTGCATGGTAATAGTGCTTCCACCTCCCTGAACTCTGCCCGATATGGCAAGCCTGTATAGAGATCTTGCCAACCCTAAATAACTAACTCCTGAATGATTAAAAAAATCATCATCTTCTGCAGCTAACACTGCGTTTACATAATGAACAGGAATGGAACTAAACTCTAGAGCTGTTCTTCTCTTTTCTCCAAACTCTCCTATTAATTTGTTATCAGCCGTAAAAATCTTCAAAGGAATCTGCAGATCAATATCTCTTATTTTATTTTCATCAGGTAGCTTGCTGTCTATGTATAGATTTAGACCGGCAACAGACATAAGAAATAGAGTCACAAAGAGAAGAATTAGTCTTATTAGACTATTGCTTAAAAGATCCTTAACAACTCTCATCAGTCTTATTCCATCTAGGTTTGGTTATAATATATTAATGCGTATCTTTTTAATTGGTCCAATGGCATCTGGTAAGACAACTATAGGTCAGAAATTAGCCAAACATCTACAAATAGATTTTATTGATACCGATCAGCAAATTGAAAAGAATACAGGTGCAGAAATATCATGGATTTTTGACATAGAGGGTGAGAAGAGCTTTAGGGAAAGAGAACATCAGGTACTTAAAAAAGCCTGTACTGAAATAAATTGTGTTATTTCAACTGGTGGAGGCATTGTTATCAGAAAAGATAATCGTGATTTACTAAGAGATTCAGGTTTGATAATTTACTTAGAAACATCAATTCAATCTCAGTTAGAAAGGACTCTATTAGACAAATCAAGGCCTTTGCTAGATTCTAAGGATAAAGAATTAACTCTAAGAAATTTAAAAAAAGAAAGGTCGCCACTCTATGAAGAAATAGCAAATATCACTATAAAAGAAAAAGAGAGAGGTCATAATGTTATTTTTCAAGATATTCTTAATAAAGTAAAAGAAATCCAGAAAGGCGATGCGTAAAATAAATTTAGATTTAACAGATAAATCTTACGATATAAAAATTGGCAATAATATTATTGATCTAAGTACTGTAGAAAAATTTGTAAGCAATAAAGAAGTTCTTATTGTCTTCGACTCTGCGATTAGTGGAAGTCGGATAATGCAATTCAAAGAGATGATAAGTAAATCCATTTTAAAGTTAGAATTGATTGAGATAGATGCTAATGAAAATAATAAGTCTCAAGAAACACTATCAGAAATATATTCAATCCTAGTCGAAAATAAGTTTAGTAGAGACTGCTTAATTATCGGCATGGGTGGTGGTATTGTTTGTGATATAGCTGGTTTCTCTGCTGCTACTTATCAAAGAGGGGTTAATTTTCTTCTTATCCCAACAACTCTCTTAGCTCAAGTAGATGCATCCGTTGGAGGGAAAACAGCAATTAATCATCCTAAGGGAAAAAATATGATTGGAGCTTTCCACCAACCTGTTGGTGTAATTGCTGATATTTCCTTCTTGAAGACTCTGCCTGAAAGAGAAATAAGTTGCGGTTTATCAGAAATGATTAAGCACGGTCTTATTAATGATATTAATTACTTTTGCTGGCTAGAAGAGAACATTAAACAAGTACTTAGACTAGAGCCAGAAGCTATTGAGGAGGCCATAAGTAGGTCTATAGAAATTAAAACTTTCTTTGTTAAAGAAGATGAGAAAGAAGCAAACATAAGAGCTTTGCTTAACTTTGGGCATACCTTTGGGCATGCAATTGAATTAATAGGCGAGTTTAAAGACTATAACCACGGAGAGGCTGTTGCCATTGGAATGATTCTAGCACTTGAACTTTCTGAAAGAATTGGGAATATTTCAAAACAAGACTGCATAAGGGTTCGTGAGCTTCTGGATAAGGCAAAAATAGATACTAAAATTAAGAATCCCATAAATTCTACTGATCTCTATAAAGGCATGATGGGCGATAAAAAGAAAAGAGGAAATACCTTAAATCTAGTGGTTCTTGAAGATTTAGGTAAGGCAAAAGTAAGTAATGAAATAGATGAATCATTAATATTAGAGATTCTTAACTCAAGCTTGTAATTGTTTTACTTTCCTGATTATCAAACAGGGGGTAAAATACCTGTACCTGCGCGCCTAAGATACAAATTAATAATATTTCACAGCATATTTATGTTGTGTAATTTTTTGTCCTCTTAATTTAAGTGAATAGATGAAAGAATATTTTAAAGAACCTTATAAATTTGGACTTCCTCCAAAGACAGGTCTATATGATCCACAATTTGAAAAAGATTCTTGTGGAGTTGGACTTGTAGCAAATATTAAAGGAATCCCTTCTAGAGAAATAATGGATGATGCTTTTCTTGTTAATTCCAAGATGGATCACAGGGGAGGATGCGGATTTGAAGAAAACACAGGAGATGGTGCTGGAATCTTAATGGCAATTCCTGATGGCTTTTTCAGAATTGAAGCAAAAAAACTAAATCTTGATCTGCCAGTGAAGGGGTCTTATGCGGTGGGGAATATATTTCTACCCCAATCTGCTGATCAAAGACAGTCATGTAAAGACTTAATTGAATCGGTAATAAAAGATGAAGATCAATGTTTTATAGGTTGGCGAGACGTCCCTGTTGAACCCGAAAAAGCTAACGTAGGACCTGCTTCTCTCAGAGCACAACCACACATAGCTCAATTATTCATAGGGAAAGAAGATCATATTGACGAAGAAGAGTTTGAAAGAAAAATTTACTTGATAAGAAAGAAATTTAGTCATCAACTAAGAGGCAGTCAAGACTTAACCGAAGCTGGACTTTTATATGCGTGCAGCCTTTCATCAACAGTTCTAGTTTACAAAGGCATGTTAACCCCTTCCCAACTGTTTCCCTTTTACCCGGACCTTGAAGACGAAAATTTTCAAACCCATCTTGCGATGGTTCATTCTAGATTTAGTACAAATACTTTCCCCTCGTGGGACAGAGCACAGCCAAATCGTTACATGTGTCATAACGGAGAAATTAATACACTGAAGGGTAATATTAATTCAATGAAAGCACGACAAGGAATGTCAGAGAGTGAATCGTATGGGTCTAAATTAAAAGAATTATTTCCTATTGCTGAACAGGACTGCACTGATTCAGGTAGTTTTGATAACATCCTGGAGTTCCTAATTCTTAATGGCAGAAGCCTTCAAGAGTCAATCATGATGATGATACCTGAGGCATGGCAATCAGACATCAACATGTCGGAAGAGAAGAAAAAATTCTATGAATATTCTTCTTCACAAATGGAGCCCTGGGACGGACCTGCTTCTATAGTTTTCACGGATGGTAAATGTGCAGGTGCGGTGCTTGACAGAAATGGTTTAAGGCCTAGCAGGTACTATATTACAAAAAATGATAAGGTCATTATGGCTTCCGAAGTAGGTGTTCTTGAAGTTGACCCAAGAGATGTCCTGATAAAAGGGAGGCTGCAGCCTGGCAAAATGTTCCTAATTGATTTTGAAGAAGGTCGCATGATTCCCGATGAAGAAATAAAGTCTGAAATTTGTAAGTCAAAACCTTTTGGAGAATGGGTTTCTGATCAAGTTGTTGATCTAAGCGCATTAAATAAATCTGAAGAGAGATTAGAACTTGTAGGAGATGACCTCATTCCTAGAATGCAAGCTTTCGGTTACACAACCGAGACCATGGAGTTTATGTTGATGCCACTTGTCAGAGAACTGAGAGATCCTTTGGGTTCTATGGGTAACGATGCAGCACTTGCCTGTCTGTCTGATAAGCCTCGCCTAATGTTTGATTATTTTAAACAACTCTTCGCGCAAGTAACAAATCCAGCAATAGATTCCATCAGAGAAGAAGTGATCATGTCTCTAGAATGCTTAATAGGCCCTGAAGGAAACTTACTATCATCCAGAGCTGAAAATGCTCACAGATTAAGGCTAAAGAATCCAATTCTTTCAAATGAAGAATTAAGTAATATAAAAAACTTAAATCAATACGACTGGAAAACCAAAGTCATAGACATAACTTACCCCAAGGAAGAAGGTCACAGTGGCATATTAAAAACTATAGACAGAGTTTGTACCGAGTCTGAATCAGCGATTGATAATAATTATTCTTTTATTGTTTTGTCTGATAAGAATCTCAACCAACAAAACCTTGCCATAAGCTCATTACTTGCCTGTTCTAGTGTCAATCAACACTTAGTTAAAAATGAAAAGAGAACTAAAACTGCACTTATAATTGAAACAGGAGAAGCAAGAGAAGTGCATCACCATTGCCTGTTATTTGGCTATGGTGCAGATGCCATCAACCCGTACCTTGCTTTTGAAGCGCTTTGGCAATCGCAAACAGATGGTTTACTCAATTCAGCAGATATAACTTCTTATGAAGATCTAATTGGTGCTTATAAAAAGGGAGTTAAGAAGGGAGTATTAAAAGTAATGGCTAAAATAGGTATTTCTACACTTCAATCGTATAAAGGAGCTCAAATATTTGAAGCTGTTGGCCTTGCTGATGAAATAATAGATAAAGCATTCCCGGGAACAGCGAGCAGAATCCAGGGTGTTAATTTTGAGGCACTATCTAAAGAAGCCAGCAGAAGACATGACCTAGGATACCCAAAACAACTGCATGGGAAAGTGTCAGTTTTATCAAATCCTGGAGACTTTCATTGGAGAAACGGTGGTGATTCCCATATGTGGGATCCTAAAACTATCTCAAGCTTGCAATTGGCTGCAAGAAATAATGACGAAAGCGCTTATTGGGAATTTGCTAAACATGCTAATGAAAACACTACAAGAAATTGCACTTTAAGAGGTTTACTAAAATTTTCCTCTCCAAATCAATCCATTGATATTGATCAAGTTGAATCTGAATCTGAGATAGTTAAGAGATTTGCAACGGGAGCCATGAGCCTTGGTTCTATATCAACTGAATCACATGAATCTCTAGCTATTGCTATGAATAAACTTGGAGGTAAATCTAATACAGGAGAAGGCGGCGAAGACCCTATACGATTCAAACCTTTAGATGATGGTATTTCAAAAAGGTCCGCGATCAAGCAAGTTGCCTCAGGAAGATTTGGTGTCACGATGTGGTATTTAACCAATGCAGATGAATTACAAATTAAGATTTCGCAAGGAGCCAAGCCTGGTGAAGGTGGAGAGCTCCCTGGGAAAAAAGTTGACGATTATATTGCCAAAATAAGACACTCAACACCAGGTGTTGGATTAATTAGCCCCCCTCCTCATCATGATATCTACTCTATTGAAGACATAGCTCAGCTCATTCATGATTTAAAAAATGCTAACAGAGAGGCAAGGATTAGCGTCAAACTTGTTTCAGAAGTGGGGGTGGGAACAATAGCGTCAGGAGTGGTTAAAGCTAAAACGGATCATTTGGTTATTGCTGGTCATGATGGTGGAACCGGAGCCTCGCCATTAACTTCTATAAAACACGCAGGTCTTCCTTGGGAATTGGGTGTTGCAGAGACCCATCAAACTTTAGTGATGAATAATTTAAGATCTAGAGTGGTTCTGCAGACTGATGGCCAATTAAAAACCGGCAGAGACGTTGCCATTGCTGCCCTTCTGGGAGCTGAAGAGTTTGGTTTTGCAACGGCTCCGCTAGTAACGCTGGGCTGTATCATGATGAGAAAATGCCATTTAAATACTTGTCCCGTTGGAATTGCCACACAAGACAAAGAACTAAGAAAGAAATTTACTGGCCAACCCGAAAATGTAGTGAATTACCTTTTTATGGTAGCAAAAGACCTTAGAAAAATTATGTCAGAGATGGGGTTCAAGTCTGTTGAAGAGATGATTGGAAGAGTTGATTGTTTAGAAGCTGATAACGCTATAGATCATTGGAAAAGAAACGGTTTAGATTTTTCAAATATACTTCAGCCAGCTCAAAAGATATTTGATAACACTGAGGTCTTCCATACACAATCTCAAGATCATGGCCTTGATAAAGCATTGGATAATGTTCTAATTTCTAAAAGCAAAAACGCCATCGAAACAGGATCAAAAGTTACCTTAGAAGAAAAAATACTAAATACCAACCGAGTCGTTGGAACAATGCTTTCAAACGAAGTTGCTAAGGTTTGGGAAGACAAGGGGCTTCCAGAAGATACTATAAATATAAAACTCAATGGTTCTGCCGGTCAAAGCTTTGCAGCTTGGCTGGTTAAAGGCATCACCATGACATTAGAAGGAGATGCAAACGATTTTGTTGGAAAAGGATTATCGGGAGGAAAACTTATCATTTACCCTCCTAAAAATAGCAGCTTTAAAGCTGAAAATAATATTTTGCTTGGCAATGTGGCTTTGTATGGAGCAACCAGTGGAGAGGCATACTTTAGAGGTATAGCTGCTGAAAGGTTTTGCGTAAGAAATAGTGGTGCTACGGTTGTAGTAGAGGGAATAGGAGATCATGGCTGTGAATACATGACCGGCGGTAGGGCAGTTATTCTTGGTCCTACAGGAAGGAACTTTGGGGCAGGAATGAGTGGGGGAGAGGCTTTTGTTTATGATCCTAACAAAGAATTAGAAAGAAAATGCAATCTTGATACTTTTGAACTAGAAGAGCTGATAAACAAAAATGATCTTAATGATTTAAAAGAGCTCATAGAGAAGCATTACAAATACACAGACTCTGAAGTTGCCAAGAACATTCTCAAAGACTGGAATAATCAAATAGGTAACTTTGTAAAAGTTATGCCTACAGACTATAAAAGAGTTCTTGATGAAATGAATTTATCCAACAAAGAGGCAAGCTAAGATGGGTAAGTCTACTGGTTTTAAAGAATTCTCTAGAGCGGTTGAACCATACAGACCGTCCAAGGAACGTGTTCTGGATTTTAAAGAAATTTACACCGACCATGATGATGAAAAATTAGGAGTGCAAGCTGCAAGATGCATGGATTGTGGCGTGCCTTTTTGTCAATCCGGAGAAGGCTGCCCGGTCTACAATCTGATTCCTGAATGGAATGATCTTGTTTATCAAAACAGATGGGAAGAAGCCTTTGATAGATTAATGAAAACCAATAACTTCCCTGAAGTTACAGGGCGAGTTTGTCCGGCGGTTTGTGAAGGCGCTTGTGTTTTAGGAATTACAGAAAGCCCAGTCGCCATAAAAAATTTAGAGTTTGCCATAGCGGATAAAGGATTCCAAAATGGGTGGTTGAAGCCCAACATACCTTCCTATAGGACTAATAAATCTATTGCCATAGTCGGCTCAGGTCCGGCTGGGTTATCTGCAGCACAACAACTTAATAGCGTAGGGCATTCTGTTTCAGTTTATGAAAGAGCAGACAGAGTGGGTGGTCTTATGATGTACGGCATACCTAACATGAAGTTAGAGAAATCAATTCTTGATCAAAGAACAGAGCAAATGAAGACTGAAGGAATAAAATTCTTCACAAACACAGATGTTGGTGGAGAGTCAGACAATTCTGTCACACTAAAGGAACTAACCAGCAATAATGATATCTTGCTTTTAACAACCGGTGCAACCAACCCTAGAGACCTGCCTATACCTAACAGAGAGGGTGTAGGCGTTCATTTTGCTATGGATTTTTTAAAAGCAAACACTAAAAGTTTATTAGATTCTAGTCATAAAAATGGAGAATTCATTTCAGCCAAAGATAAAACTGTGATCGTTATTGGCGGAGGAGACACCGGCACGGACTGCATAGGGACTTCGCTCAGACACGGCTGTAAATCATTAATAAACTTTGAGATCATGGCAGAACCTCCCAAAGAAAGAGCTGAAAATAACCCTTGGCCCTTATTTCCTAGAGTGCATAAGGTGGATTACGGCCACGAAGAATCAGCTGATCTATTTGGGCAAGATCCAAGGGTCTACTCAATTTCTGGTAAAGAATTTCTTAGAAACGAAGATGGCACCCTTAAAGGAATAAAGACAGTTGAAGTAGACAGTAGTTTTAAAGAAATAGAAGGTACGGAAAAAGAGTGGGAAGCAGACCTAATTCTTCTTGCTATGGGTTTCTTGGGTCCTGAGCATTACGTCAGCGAACCCCTTTCTATAGATCTTGATGAAAGAAGTAACTACAAAGCAGAACATAATGTTCATCAAACTTCTAATCCTAAGGTATTTGCTGCAGGTGATTGCAGGAGAGGGCAATCTTTAGTTGTTTGGGCCATAAACGAAGGCAGGGCCGCTGCAAGAGAAATAGACCTAAACTTAATGGGATCAACTACTCTAGAGTAAAAGTATAAATTATCTCTTAATAACTCTCATTAAACCCTCTTGAACTGCAGAGGCTACCAAGACTCCTTTTTCGGTATAAACGCTTCCTCTATTAAATCCTCTTGCATTGCTGGCACTTGGACTGTCAGTTGAATAAAGCATCCATTCATCTGCCCTAAAAGGTCTATGAAACCACATGGCATGATCAAGACTGGCACTCATAACATTTCCTTGAGCAAAGCTAAGTCTATGGGGGTTTAAAGAAGTACTCAAGAGTCCCATATCAGAAGCATAAGCAAGGATTGCCTGATGCAGAACAACATTATCCGGGAGCTTTGCTACTGCCTTCATCCATACATGACTATAGGGCGGTTTTTTCTTGGGTGTCTCAAACATTCCCTCTCCTGGTAGATTTCTTATCTCTATTGGCCTTTCTCTCAAAAAGAAATCTCTAAATTTTTCAGGAACCTTATCAATCATTTTCTTTCTTACTTCCAACTCACTTGTGCATTCATCTGGACCTGGTATATCCATCATATCAATCTGATGTGAAGGGCCTTTCTCCTTCTTCTGAAAAGATAGAGCCATATCAAAAATAGGTTCTCCTTTCTGGATTGCTACAACTCGTCTAGTCGTAAAACTTCCACCGTCTCTTGTTCTCTCAACATCATAGATGATTGGATGTTCCATATCTCCTGGTCTAAGAAAATAAGCATGAAGAGAGTGAACCAGCCTCTTCTCTTCAACGGTTCTGACTGCAGCAGCCAATGCCTGCCCTATTACCTGACCTCCAAAGACGCGAGGACCGCCAATATTTTCACTCTGACCTCTGTATAAATTTACTTCTAGCTTTTCTAAGTCCATAAGCTTAATAAGCTTACTTAACGCCTTTTTTTTCATAATTATTTAAATTCTTTTGGGTCCCACCAAGGAAAGAAATCTGGCATATCTTTGCTTACCTTACTGGGAAAATTTGGAGGCCTCTTTTCAAGAAAAGAATTCACACCTTCTTTTACATCTTCACTTTTTCCAAGTTCATAAATTGCTCTCGAATCAACTTGGTGTGCTTCCATTGGATGGTCAGCCCCGAGCATCTTCCAAAGCATATGGCGTGTCATTGCAACAGAAACCGCAGAGGTGTTCTCAATTATTTCTGTGGCTATTTCCTTTGCAGCGCTCAATAAGTCTTCCTCTTCATGCACAGATCTTACCAGTCCTCCTTCACAAGCTTCTTCAGCAGAAAAAACCTTACCGGAATATGTCCATTCCAAAGCTTTACTTATTCCCACTATTCTAGGCAAGAACCAGCTTGAAGCTGCTTCCGGAACAAGGCCTCTTCTAGCAAAAACAAAACCAAGCTTGGCTTTCTTGCTAGCAAGACGTATATCCATTGGAAGAGTCATAGTAACCCCCACACCTACAGCAGGCCCATTGATCGCAGCTATTACTGGTTTAGGACAATCAAAAATAGCTAGCGTTGTTCTTCCTCCTCCATCTCTAATCCATTCTAAATTTTCTTGATCTTCTGTTTTAGGGGACCTGGGATTCTCATCTCTGTTGAATGAAGCTTCACCTGCTCCTAGATCTGCCCCTGCACAAAATCCTCTTCCGGCACCTGTTACAATAATTACTCTTACATCATCATCCTCGCCTGCTTGCTTAAATGCTGAGATTAATTCATCCATCATCTGACCAGTGAAGGCATTTAATCTGTCTGGTCTATTTAAAGTAATGGTTAATATTTTATCTTCTATTTCATAGAGAATGGTTTCAAAGTTCATAAGCTTATTTATTGTTTATTGAATGATCAACATCGTAGGCAGGTTTTTTGGTATTGGCTTCGCCTACTTCTTTTGCTGGAACGCCTGCAACAGTAACATGCTCTTTTACATCAGAAAGCACTACACTTCCTGCAGCTACTTTCGCATTTCGTCCTATTTCTACATTTCCTAATATGATTGAAGAAGCACTCAATAAAGCCCCTTCCCTGACTTTCGGGTGACGATCTCCAATATCTTTTCCCGTTCCACCCAAAGTTACTCCTTGGAAAATAGAAACATTGTCCTCTACTACAGCAGTCTCACCAATGACAACCCCCGAACCGTGATCTATCATGACCCCTTTTCCAATCTCAGCAGCAGGGTGAATATCTATACCGTAAACTTCAGAGGCTCGACTTTGAATAAAAAGAGCTAATGTTTGTCTTTCTTCACTCCACAACCAACTCGCTACACGATGCGATTGCAACGCCTTAAAGCCTTTAAAAAACAAGAGAGGTTCTGAGAAATATTTACAGGAAGGGTCTCTGTCTTTAGCTGCATTGAGATCCGAAACTGTCGCTTCAAGAATTTCTTTACTTGAATTAATAGCCTCTCTTATTACTTTCCTAATCATCATTGGTTGGACAGATGTATTAGAAAGGTCATTCGATAATTGATCTGCAATAGCAGAGGAAAAAGAGTTATGTTCTAAAATGGTAGAATGAAAAAAGCTAGCTAAAACAGGTTCTGCTATCATTCTCTTTTTTGTCTCTTCCCTTATTAATTGCCAGACACCCTCTACATCTTTTAATCTCTTATTTTCCATCCGGATATTGTACTCCAGTGCGCCGTCCTTGCTGAAATTTACTAAATAGGGATAATAGATCGCTCTAAAAAAAGACTAAGTAACTATTTAAAATTTCATGAGCAATAAAATGACAGAAATTAGCGACCAAACTCCAGATATTAAATTAGACGTAAGGCAAACATTTGATATTGACGTAGACCTAAAAGTACCAAGTTTCAGCAATGGGAATGAATATGTTCCAGAAATTGATAGTGCTTATAAGTTTGATAAAGATACCACTCTAGCAATCTTAGCTGGGTTCTCTCACAACAGAAGAGTTATGATCCAAGGCTATCATGGCTCAGGAAAGTCTACCCATATAGAACAGGTAGCAGCTAGACTTAATTGGCCTTGTGTGAGAATTAATTTAGACAGCCATATCAGTAGAATTGATCTTTTAGGAAAGGATGCGATTGTTTTACAAGATGGTAAACAAATAACAGAGTTCAGAGAAGGCATTCTTCCCTGGGCCCTTCAGACGCCAACAGCTCTAGTTTTTGATGAATACGATGCAGGAAGACCGGATGTGATGTTTGTAATCCAAAGGGTGCTTGAAGTTGAAGGGAAACTTACTCTATTAGATCAGAATAAAGTTATTAAACCTCATCCTAGTTTTAGATTATTTTCAACTGCAAATACCGTTGGCCTAGGAGACACCACAGGCCTCTATCATGGAACCCAACAAATAAACCAAGGTCAGATGGATAGATGGCACATTGTCTCTACTCTTAATTATCTAGACCCTGAGCTTGAACTAAAAGTAGTTTTGGCAAAAATACCTTCAATGGATACTGAATCTGGCAGAGAAGAGGCAGCTAATATGATATCAGTAGCAAATCTCTCGAGACAGGGTTTTGCAAATGGAGATATTTCCACTCTTATGTCTCCAAGAACAGTTATAAGTTGGGCAGAAAATAATGAAATATTTAAAGACTTAACTCGGTCGTTTGATATTACTTTCTTAAATAAATGTGATGATACTGAAAAAACCATCATTGCAGAATATTACCAAAGATGTTTTAACGCTGAACTCGAAAGCTCCATAGCTGAAGATTTAGAAGAAGACTAATTGTCCCTGAATGTCATTAAAGAGCCCCTCTCCTGAAACAATTAAGGAAGCTGTAGCCGCTGCAACAAGAGCGCTGGCTGAAGACTCTGATTTAGAAATTAGTTTTGGAGGCATAAGCCCTCTACCTAACCCTCCAACACATATAAATGAATTGCCATCTTTTAGAGGAAAGGCTGATTCAGCAGCGTGCGTAAAGAGGTACAGGAAAGAAAAGATTACAGTAGATGCAGGAACTCCCAAACTAAATTCGTTATTAGCCAATCTAGAGGACGTAAGAGTAGAAGTATTAGGTTCAAAAAAATACCCTGGAGTTGCAACGAATCTTAAAGCCAAATTTGATGAGAAATGTAAAGAATTGCAATTTCTAGAAGAAAAGGATGATCTATTAGAAATAGCTCTTGAGGCTTGGTTTAGAAATATTCTTTTGGATGAAAAACTTAGTTCTGATTCAATAAGGTCTTTAAAACCATGGAGAAAAGAACTCCTTGATAAAGGACTTCCATTCAAAAACGCCTTAGAAGGATCTTTAGAGAATCAAATAGAATTTGCTGAAGTTGCTAGAGAGTTACTTCATGTACTGGAGGTTGATGACATTGATCCTCTTTCAGAAGAAGATGAACCGTCCACCGATGCTGATAATGATGACACTTCCAGTGAAGACGACACTACAGAAGATGAAGAGATGCCAGATGAGTCAGATATTTCTCAAGATTCGGAAATGGAAGAAGGTTCTGAAGATGTTGATACAGAGATGGGGGAGACTGAAGATGATTCCATTGTAGATGAAAATGAAGAGGTTCTAACAAATCAATCATGGCTTGAATCTTTAGTTGGGCAAACTTCTAATTTTAATTATAAAATCTATACAAGAAGTTTTGATGAAGAGTTAAAAGCTGAAGATCTTTGCAGTCCTGAAGAGCTGCAGAGACTAAGAAAGCATTTAGATCAATTAATGGGGCCAAGCAAAACTACGGTTTCTAAGCTAGCGCATCGTCTTCAAAGGTTTCTAATGGCTCAACAAAACCGTTCGTGGGAATTTAATAAGGAAGAAGGGATGCTTGATCCTTCTAGATTACATAAAATCATTACAAACCCTTTAACTGCATTAAGTTACAAAGTAGAGAAAGACACAGACTTCAGGGATACTTCCGTCTCTATACTGGTTGATAGCTCAGGCTCTATGAGGGGAAGATCCATGACAGTTGCTGCGATCTGCGCCGATATAATCAGCACCACCCTGGAAAGGTGCAATGTAAAAACAGAAGTTTTAGGCTTCACCACCAAGCAGTGGAAAGGCGGAGAAAGCAGAAAAAAATGGATGGAAGATGGCAAGCCTGAGAATCCAGGAAGACTTAATGACATCAGACATATTATTTTTAAGTCTGCCGAAACTCCCTGGAGAAGAGGGCAAAAGAATTTTGGTCTCATGCTAAGAGAGGGTCTCTTAAAAGAAAATGTAGATGGCGAGGCTTTAATCTGGGCACACGATAGACTGGCAAGACGACAGGAACAAAGAAAGATTTTAATGGTAATCTCAGACGGAGCTCCTGTTGACGACAGCACTCTTTCAACCAATAAAAATAATTTTTTAGATCTACACTTAAGACAGGTTATACATTCTATTGAGTCTCAATCGTCAGTAAGCTTAATTGCCATTGGCATAGGACACGACGTAACTCGATACTATAAAAATGCTGTAACCATTCACCGAGCTGAAGAGCTGGGCGGTGCAATGTTAGAGCAATTAACAGATTTATTTAAAGTTGATTGAACACCCAAGCCAGCTTTCAATTAAATTAACTATTTATTAGAGTTACTTTAGTTAGACACCCTTGAGCGCAACGTTTAAAATAATCTTATGAAAATTACAGAAATAGAAGAATGTCCATCTGATCTGCGTTATTTTGATAAAGATGACTTAGAGAGTAAGTTACAACCGAAAGATGTAGAAGACATAATAGAAATATTCCATACGCCCCTTACTGGATCCTACAACTGGGATTACACAACTGCAGATAACAGGCTAAACAAGCTATATGAACTTGGTAAGAAACTTAATTGGAATACCACGATTGATCTTGACTGGTCTAAAGAACCTTACTCGCATGCGGATTGGGCTTCTTTGCCTGAATTTCAACAATTTAAAGGCTTTAAACCTTACGACAATTTAAGTGAGAAAGAAAAGATTGAGTGCAGCTGGCATATCTTGGCAAGTGGCTTAAGTCAAATTGTTCACGGAGAACAAGGCGCCTTATTAGTTGCTTCCCAGCTCGTATCTTGTGCGCCCACCTATAACGCAAAGTTATATGCAGCATCACAAACTTTTGATGAAGCTAGACACGTCGAAGTCTATAACAAATATTTACAAGAAAGGATCGGCTGGACTTACCCAATTATGCCCGGTCTAAAGTTGCTTTTAGATAAAATTCTTACTGACCCGAGATGGGACCTTAAATTCATAGGAATGCAAATTATTATCGAAGGTCTTGCTTTAGCAGCTTTTGAAAGGCAAAGAGCATCTGTTATGGATCCCCTCTTGAAAGATATTTTTTACTTAGTAATTAGAGATGAAGCACGACACGTAACTTTTGGTGTTAATTACTTAGAAGAATTTATTCAAACTCTTTCAGAGGAAGAGAGAGAAGAAAGAGCAGAATTTGCTTATGAAGCTTGTGTTGTTATGAGAAATAGATTTGGCTCAACAAATGTTATGAAGCATTACGGTTGGAATGTGGATGAAGCTGCAGAAATAATTAATCAATCGGAGGGTTCTGCTTTATTTAACAATCTCCTTTTTACTAAAATAATGCCTAACCTCAAGAGGATAGGTCTATTAACGGATAAAGTTTCTAAGAAATATGAAGAAATGGGAATACTTGAATTTCAAAACCTAGAAAACAATGGGGATACAAGCTGGGAAGAACTCTCCAAACCTTTAGATTACGGAGAAACAGGATAACTGAACATGAAAATAACAGAGTTAAAAGTAACCCCAACAGAACTTAGAGAATTTGACCTTCCCGAAGGTTTTGAAGCAAAACACATAGAAGATATAGTTGAGATATTCAACACACCACTTGTTGGGTCTTATAATTGGGATTACACCGATGCTGATACAAGAATTAAAAAGCTCTATGAACTAGGAAAGGAATTAAATTGGAACGGTTCAATTGACTTAGACTGGGATAATCATATTGGAAAAGATGAATTTCCTATGAAAGCAGAACTCATAGCAAGAATGGAAGGACCTCTTTCAATGCTACCTGATGATCAAAAGCTAGAGTACATGAGACATGATACGGCCTGGTCTTTAAGCCAGTTCCTCCATGGGGAACAGGGAGCTCTTTTAGTAGCCTCTCAATTGGTTTCTTGTGCCCCTACTTACCAAGCAAAGCTCTACGCTGCTTCTCAAACATTTGATGAAGCAAGGCACGTGGAAGTTTTTAATAAGTACATACGTAAAGTTCACGGTATGGAATATCCAATTAATAAAAACCTTAAGGCTCTTATTGATAAAATTTTAACTGACCCAAGATGGGATTTAAAATTTATTGGTATGCAGATTATCATTGAAGGGCTTGCTTTAGCTGCCTTTCAAACGACCAAGGAGACAACCAACTGCCCCCTTTTGAGACAATTGGTTCACTACGTAATTAGAGACGAAGCAAGACACGTAACTTTTGGAGTTAATTACCTAGAAGAATTTCTACAAACTCTTACCGAAGAAGAAGTAGAAGACAGAGCTATGTTTTGCTACGAGGCCTGTGTGATCATGAGAGACAGAATTATAAATACCGAACTACCTGCTAAATGGTTCAATATGTCTGAAGATGATATCAGAGAGCTCATAGCTAATGATGCAACAAATGACCAATTCAGAAACCTATTATTTACAAGGGTCTTGCCAAACCTTAAAAGGATCGGCCTTCTCACTGATAAAGTTAAACCTCTGTACGAAGAATTAGGCCTTCTTCAATACCAAGACTCTGATAGTGATTTTGAAATTGATTGGGCTGAGCTCAACAAGCCGCTTGAGGACGTTGAAGAAATTGACGAACAAGCTCAAGCCGGATTAAGTTCTCACTTTTAAGATTTAGAAGAGATAAAACTGCCAATTAGCAGCTACATAAGGCTCTGGCTTACTTAGATTCATGTGCCCCTGGTCTTTAATGTAGCCAAAACTCGCAAAGAAATTTCCCTTTCTAACTTCTCTTTGATATATAAATTCTGCCCTAATTTCTCTTCCAGATGGACTAAGGTCCATCTTATATTCATCAAAAAGCACTTCTCTATATTTTGTCCTACCGACAGGTATTGATAAATTCATATCTCCCTCTTCAAGCCGTAAAGGTTGAGTAATCTTTAAGCCAATAGAATCATTTGGAAACCATATTCCATTGGTAAAAATTCCTAAATTAAAAGAGGAGGTAGAGAACTTATCTAAAGACTTCATTAGTCCTAATTCAGATAGATCAGCATGAGTTTCTCCAAAAAAAGCTGAGCTTGTGGCATAAAATCTAGAGAAAGCACGAGAAGCTTGCAGTCCTGTGTAATAAGTAAATGATTCATCTATAGAGCCATAACCTCCACTGAAAGAACCTCCCAATATACTTTCAGATTCTCTTAAAAGTCCTGTTTGTAAAGATAAGAAACTATTTTTAAAATTTTCTTTGTACTCCAAGTGCAACCCAGAAGAACTAGGTAATTCCATAACCAATGACTCTTCCTTTTCATGATTCCCTTTAAAGAATACTCCTGAAAAACTAGAGTAAGCTCCAATATCGACACCCCCTCCTATAAAAGAACCTTCCGATACAAAATCTAAAAAAGGCGATCCAAACTGGGAAGAGCTACCCAACTTATTACGTAATGAAGCATTTATTTTATTCTCACCAAAGAATAATGAAGGACTAACCCCAGAACCAAAAAAGTAAAAACTTGAATCAGATAATTCTTGTTTTAAAGCAAAGAACTTTAGGTTTCTTTCATCTTTTGCCCACAAGCTCATGAATAAGTCGTGCTCTCCGTAGTTATTAGTTTGTAGTCCAAAGGTCAATTCAGTTTTTGCGTTTGGTTTTGTCCGAATCTCAGAGATTCTCTTTGATGCATTTGATTGTTGAGAGCTTAACCACGACAAAGACTTCATATTCTTGAGATAAGTTGAGCTTAATTGCTTTTGAAAAGGTGCACCAAGTTGATCAAAAACAACAAAATTCTTCTCTTGAAGATTCTTTATAAAAGAACCACCAAAAACAGGCCCTAATGAACCAATAGAAGTATCAAACTCAGTATGTTTTAGACCTTTTAATGAAGTAGTTACAGCCACCATTGTTTGCCCTAAAGGCTGTGTAGCAGCATTTAGGTCCATGAGCCCTTGTCCATAAATAGAAGAGTCTGAATAAATACCCGTTTTATTAGCCGTTTGGAATAACCTATCTAAGATTTCGGTATTACCTAACTGTCCATCAAAATAGTCAGCTAAAAGAGCTATGCCACCAGAAACATGAGGAGCAGCCATAGACGTCCCACTAAATTCAGCGTAGTAAGCTGTATCAGGAGCATCTTGAGCATAAGCGCTTGTTATAGACCTTCCAGGAGCTGCCAAGCAATAATCTTTTGCAACACCGCAACGATTTGAAAAACTACTAATAGTTCCATCAGCATCTACAGAAACAACAGCAGCTGTATTAGAACTTAATTCAGTTAGTAAGTATGCAAGACCTCCAAATACCTCTGGACTTGAATAATCTACTCCTTGGTCGGCATATCCACCCCCGTTACCTGCAGCCCATACAAATATAGTTTTATCTGCATTTGGAGTGCCTTCTTGAGCTAAAACTGCAATAGTCTTAGGAAAGGCATCCCTAATATTTTCTTCAGTATAGTCATTAATATTCCCTTGATATCCAAAACTTCCGTTAACTACGGTAACTTGCCTATCAGTAAAATAACTTTCCAAGGTTGACCAAGAATTATCTATTCCAGAATAATCTACTGTTGAATCAATAGTTGCAGGTTCATACTCTTCACCTGCTGTACCTAGCTCTATTGAAATAAAGAAAAGCTGAGCATCAAACGCCACTCCATGCATTCCAGATCCATCTCTCTCTCCTAAAGCTATAGCAGACACATGAGTCCCATGTCTTTTTTCTTCAGTAGTTGGAGATCTTGTTTGATACTCTAAGTAACTATCAGAGGTTAATTTCATAAATCCATCTAACTCTTGATGGAGCACATCGACCCCAGAATCCATTATTCCAATTAAAGCTCCGGATCCTGTAGCTCCTCTAGCATATGCAGAAGAAGCATTTATTAAAGCCAATCCTTGTTGCTCCATATACTCATCAGAGCTTTCATAAGTAGCCTTATCAGCCTCGAAAGTTGATGTTGGCGTTGGACTAGGTGTAGGTGAAGGTGTAGGTGAAGGTGTAGGTGTGGGTGTAGGTGTAGGTGTCTGAGTACTTGAGCCTGTAGGGTTTGAAGGAGAGCTATCAGAACTTCCACCCCCACCCCCACAAGCAACTATAAATATTGAAAGAAAGACAACAAATATGTGTTTTAAGAAAGTAAAAATTTTACACCTCCTATTTCAATTTCGTGATTTATTAATAAGTTTAACACCTTGGCCCTTTTATAAATTTCTTCTTTATCTTTAACCTTTATTTTAAAGGCAGAAACACCATTCCCTCTTTTGTCTAAGTCTTCGGTAAATTCAATATCAGTGTGATCAAGATTGATAATAGATTCACCTTCCTTCGCTGTGGAAGGCAAAACAGAAAGCCACCTGTTCTTCATTTCTAGAGGATCAGAAGACTGGACTTGTACTCCTGCTATTGAATCTACAAGGGTAGTATCAACTTTTTCTATCCAATTATCTCCTGCCCATTTCCAACTTTCTGGTGGATCCATAGAATCCAAAGATAAAATAGCACCTCCTAACTGTTTTGGATGGAGATGTATCGCTCTTGCGCTAGGGTCTTCAGATTCAAAAACTATATCTATTGAGGCCTTTTCTACTGCTTTTTTTGAAGAGGCAAAATCATCAACTTGTATAATAACCATATAACCACCATCCCCACCTCTCCTATCTAAAAATCTACCTGCTGTTGTATTTTCTTGTACTGGGCTTATAACTTCTAGAAAAGTATTTCCTATGGGCAACAAGGCATTCTCTAAACCGAAATGTATTATTCCAGGATCGTAATAAGCAACATTAATCTCAAACAGGTTACATAATTTTTCTACAACTTCGTCCCTCTTATGAGCAACAATTACTAATTGTCTTATATCCATACATTCCTTTAATTAATTACTACTCTTATAATAAACCGTATAGACGAATAGATTCATAATTTTTTAGAGGAAAATATTATTATGCGTATCTCAATTGATTTTGGTATTACTGTAATTGACTCATTAGCCAAAGAGTTAAATGGCAATCTACATCATCACATGATGATGTCTGAAAAAGAACCAGATGAGGTTTTATTAAATGAAATCATAAATAATTTAGATATTAAAGAAGATATAGAACACATATCTCTTACTGGCGGAAAACATAAAAATATAGGAAATTCATTCAATGGTATTCCTATAACTCATGTTAATGAAGTAAACGCAGTTGGCGAAGGAGCAGTGAGTCTTTCAGGCATTGAAGCATCTAAACCTTCGATAATTGTAAGCGCTGGTTCAGGAACAGCTTGTATTTTAGCAAAAGATGGTGAATTTATTCACTGTTCTGGTACAGGCATAGGAGGAGGTACTGTTCTTGGGTTATCTAAATTACTTCTAAATACTACAGATCCAGAGGAAATTGGTTTATTAGCCAAGCAAGGAAATACAAATGGTGTAGATTTAATTATAGAAGATGTTGTCTCTGGACCTATTGGGCTGTTGCCAAAAGATACTACCGCCGTTAATTTTGGAAGGGTTAGCAAGACGTCAGAGCTTCCAAGCAGGGAAGATATTGCAGCGGGGATAATAAATTTAGTAGGTCAAACTGCAGCGAGGATAGCTACATCTGTTGCTTTAACTTACCAAGCAAGCGATATAATAGTGGTAGGAAGAACACCTACCTTTGATAATTTAAAAACATCGCTTGAACAAGCTGCACTTATAACTAATTTTACACCCCACTTTCCTGAAAACGGCGAATACGCCTCTGCATTAGGTGCTTTAATTATTGGCGATAAATAAAAAAAGCCCTGTCAGTTAAACCAACAGGGCCTTCTTAAAAAAAGTCTGACGATGTCCTACTCTCACATGGTCGAAACCACACTACCATCGGCGCTATGAGGTTTCACTTCTGAGTTCGAAATGGTTTCAGGTGGTTCACTCATGCTATTGTCATCAGACATAAACTTATAAATTCAATCTAAATTAACTACAACTACAGATTATTTGGCTATTTAAATATTAGTATCAAGAAATTACTTGATGTAATAAGGTCAAGCCTATCGAGCAATTAGTACAGGTTAGCTCAATGCCTTACAGCACTTACACACCCTGCCTATCAACGTCCTAGTCTTGAACGGCTCTTAAAGGACCCGAAGGTCCAGGGAAAACTAGTCTTGAAGGAGGCTTCCCGCTTATATGCTTTCAGCGGTTATCCTTTCCGAACATAGCTACCGGGCAATGCCATTGGCATGACAACCCGAACACCAGGGGTTCGTTCACTCCGGTCCTCTCGTACTAGGAGCAACTCTTCTCAATTTTCCAACGCGCACGGCAGATAGGGACCGAACTGTCTCACGACGTTCTAAACCCAGCTCGCGTACCACTTTAAATGGCGAACAGCCATACCCTTGGGGCCTGCTTCAGTCCCAGGATGTGATGAGCCGACATCGAGGTGCCAAACACCCCCGTCGATGTGAACTCTTGGGGGGTATTAGCCTGTTATCCCCGGCGTACCTTTTATCCGTTGAGCGATGGCCCTTCCATACAGAACCACCGGATCACTATGACCTACTTTCGTATCTGCTCGACGTGTCAGTCTCGCAGTTAAGCAACCTTATGCCATTGCACTCAATGCACGATGTCCGACCGTGCTGAGGTTACCTTCGCACTCCTCCGTTACTCTTTGGGAGGAGACCGCCCCAGTCAAACTACCCAGCACACACTGTCCTCAACCCGGATTACGGGTTTAAGTTAGAACTTCAAATTTAATAGGGTGGTATTTCAAGGATGACTCCACAAAAGCTAGCGCTCTCGCTTCAAAGTCTCCCACCTATCCTACACAAATAAATCTAAAGTCCAGTGTGAACCTATAGTAAAGGTGCACGGGGTCTTTCCGTCTAGCCGCGCGTATACGGCATCTTCACCGCAAATTCAATTTCACTGAGTCTCTGGTGGAGACAGCTTAGCCCTCGTTACGCCATTCGTGCAGGTCGGAACTTACCCGACAAGGAATTTCGCTACCTTAGGACCGTTATAGTTACGGCCGCCGTTCACCGGGGCTTCGATCATGAGCTTCGTCCACAAGGGACTAACCCAATCAATTAACCTTCCGGCACCGGGCAGGCGTCACACCATATACGTCCACTTTCGTGTTTGCATAGTGCTATGTTTTTAGTAAACAGTCGGAGCTAACTGGTATCTTCGACCCTCTTCCGCTCCGAGAGTAAATCTCTTCACGTAATGAGGGCGTACCTTCTCCCGAAGTTACGGTACCATTTTGCCTAGTTCCTTCACCAGAGTTCTCTCAAGCGCCTTAGTATTCTCTACCTACCCACCTGTGTCGGTTTGCGGTACGATTCCTTGCTACCTATAGCTTAGAAGTTTTTCCTGGAAGCATGGCATCAACCACTTCTTATCTCCGAAAAGATAATCGTCATCAGTTCTCGGTCTTAGAAATCCGGATTTACCTAGATCTCCAACCTACAACTTTAAACACAGAACTACCGTCGCTGTGCTGGCCTAGCCTTCTCCGTCACTCCATCGCAGTAACAAGAAGTATAGGAATATTAACCTATTTCCCATCGACTACGGCTTTCGCCCTCGCCTTAGGGGTCGACTCACCCTGTTCCGATTAACGTTGAACAGGAAACCTTGGGTTTTCGGCGGAGGGGTTTTTCACCCCTCTTATCGTTACTTATGTCAGCATTCTCACTTCTGATACCTCCAATAAACCTCTCGATTTACCTTCAGTGGCATACAGAACGCTCCCCTACCATAGGAATACGGCGAACCGTATTTCTATTCGCAGCTTCGGTGTATGATTTAGCCCCGGTACATCTTCCGCGCAGGCCGACTCGACTAGTGAGCTGTTACGCTTTCTTTAAAGGGTGGCTGCTTCTAAGCCAACCTCCTAGCTGTTTATGCCTTCCTACTACGTTTCCCACTTAATCATACTTTGGGACCTTAGCTGGCGATCTGGGTTGTTTCCCTCTCGACTACGGACGTTAGCACCCGCAGTCTGTCTCCCTCACTGTACTTGTTGGTATTCGGAGTTTGCATCGGTTTGGTAAGTCGGGATGACCCCCTAGCCGAAACAGTGCTCTACCCCCAACAGTAATATGAGAGGCTCTACCTAAATAGATTTCGGGGAGAACGAGATATCTCCGAACTTGATTAGCCTTTCACTCCGATCCACAGCTCATCCCCCCATTTTTCAACATAGGTGGGTTCGGGCCTCCAGTAAGTGTTACCTCACCTTCACCCTGGCCATGGATAGATCGTCCGGTTTCGCGTCTAATACCTGAGACTGATTCGCCCTATTAAGACTCGGTTTCCCTTCGCCTACCTTAAAAAAGTTAAGCTTGCCACAGAAATTAACTCGCTGACCCATTATACAAAAGGTACGCCGTCACTAAAATATCCGAAGATATCAAAGCTCCGACAGCTTGTATGCAAACGGTTTCAGGTTCTATTTCACTCCCCTCTCCGGGGTTCTTTTCGCCTTTCCCTCACGGTACTGGTTCACTATCGGTCAGCTAGGAGTATTTAGCCTTGGAGGATGGTCCCCCCATCTTCAGTCAAGATGTCTCGTGTCCCGACCTACTTATCGCAAACTTAGTTCTTCATAAAGATTTTTGGGTACAGGGTTATCACCTTCTACGACAGACCTTTCCAGGTCATTCCCCTAATCTCTATGATAAAGATTGCTGGCTGATCCGATTTCGCTCGCCGCTACTTTCGGAATCTCAATTGATTTCTATTCCTGAGGTTACTAAGATGTTTCAGTTCTCCTCGTTTGCCTCTATACCCTATGAATTCAGGTAAAGATACCTAGGTTATCCTAGGTGGGTTTTCCCATTCGGAAATCTCCGGATCAAAGTCTGTTACCGACTCCCCGAAGCTTATCGCAAGTTACTACGTCCTTCATCGCCTCTAGCTGCCAAGGCATCCACCGTTTGCACTTCATTACTTGACCATATTACATCAATTAACTTAATGAATATTTAACAAGTATTTCTATCTACTATATGTGTTTTTAAAAAAACACAAAAACGCCAAATTACTTTGCAGTTGTCTATAACAAGATTTCCGGATAAAGGAAAAGGAAATCTTTTATAAACTGTTAATTTGCACATTCTCAATATTAATAAAAAAATAAATTTTTAAATCAATACTTAAATGTGACTTGATTGAACTTATAAAAATGTTAAAGAACTAACCTTTGATTTTCTGTAAAGAAAATTTAGGTAAAATAAGCAATATGTGTGAACGCCTGCACCAAACGTATCTCTTTTTAAGGAGGTGATCCAGCCCCAGGTTCCCCTAGGGCTACCTTGTTACGACTTCATCCCAGTCATGAATCACACCGTGGTGATCGTCTTCCCGAAGGTTAGACTAACCACTTCTGGTGCAACCCACTTCCATGATGTGACGGGCGGTGTGTACAAGGCCCGAGAACGTATTCACCGCGACATTCTGATTCGCGATTACTAGTGATTCCGACTTCATGGAGTCGAGTTGCAGACTCCAATCCGGACTACGAAATGCTTTAAGGGTTTGGCTCCAGCTCACGCTTTCGCAACCCTCTGTACATCCCATTGTAGCACGTGTGTAGCCCAACCTATAAGGGCCATGATGACTTGACCTCGTCCCCGCCTTCCTCCGGTTTTTGACCGGCAGTCTCCCTATAGTTCCCGCCATTACGCGCTGGCAAATAAGGATAGGGGTTGCGCTCGTTACTGGACTTAACCATACATCTCACGACACGAGCTGACGACAGCCATGCAACACCTGTCACAGAGTTCCCGAAGGCACATCTCCATCTCTGGTGACTTCTCTGGATTTCAAAGGTTGGTAAGGTTCTTCGCGTTGCATCGAATTAAACCACATGCTCCACCACTTGTGCGGGCCCCCGTCAATTCATTTGAGTTTTAGCCTTGCGGCCGTACTCCCCAGGCGGATAACTTAATGCGTTAGCTGTGCCACTGAACAGTTAAATCTGCCCAACGGCTAGTTATCATCGTTTACGGCGTGGACTACCAGGGTATCTAATCCTGTTTGCTACCCACGCTTTCGCACCTTAGCGTCAGAAACGAGCCAGAGAGCTGCCTTCGCCATTGGTATTCCTTCAGATATCTACGCATTTCACCGCTACACCTGAAATTCTACTCTCCTCTCTCGTCCTCAAGCTTAATAGTTTTGTATGCAGTTCCTAGGTTGAGCCCAGGGCTTTCACATACAACTTATTAAACCGCCTACGCGCGCTTTACGCCCAGTAATTCCGATTAACGCTTGGACCCTCCGTATTACCGCGGCTGCTGGCACGGAGTTAGCCGGTCCTTATTCTTCAGGTAACGTCAACATGTTAAGGTATTAACTTAACATGCTTCTTCCCTGCTTAAAGTGCTTTACAACCCTAGGGCCTTCTTCACACACGCGGTATAGCTGGATCAGGGTTGCCCCCATTGTCCAATATTCCTAACTGCTGCCTTCCGTAGAAGTCTGGGCCGTGTCTCAGTCCCAATGTGGCTGATCGTCCTCTCAGACCAGCTAAAGATCGTTGCCTTGGTAGGCCTTTACCCCACCAACAAGCTAATCTTACGCAGGCTCATCCAATAGTGAAAGCTTCAAAGAGAGGCCTTCTTTTCCCCTTAGGGTGTATGCGGTATTAATCCAAGTTTCCCTGGGCTATCCCCCGCTACTGGGTAGATTCCTACGTGTTACTCACCCGTTCGCCGCTCGTCAGCACCGGATTTAGCAAGCTAAATCTTTATGTCTGTTACCGCACGACTTGCATGTTTAAGGCTTACCGCCAGCGTTCAATCTGAGCCATGATCAAACTCTTCAATTGAATTTAAACAAGTGCCTAATTAAAGGCACAAAAAAAACCAGAAGTATTAGATTGATAAATCAATTTTATATATCTGATTTGTAAGTGACGCTTGTCTACAAGCGCCCACACATATTACTTATTAAAACTTTTAAAAAACACCCCTTCTCTTCAGAAGGGACGCGCAGTATACATGATACAGTTTGGTTTAATAGCTATTTTAAGATAATAAAATATTGGCTATTCTCCTCTTACCAACTTGCAATAAATATGTTGTTCCTTTATTCATAGAAAAGTCTTTTTCTAGCACCTTACCTCCATCAACTTTTACTGCTCCTTGTTCAATCAAACGTATCGCTTCTGAAGTACTTTTTACCATACTTGATTCTTTTAAAACCCTAGGTAGGGTTGTATTAGAGCCTTCAATTACAAGGGTCATTGCTTCCACTTCTTCTGGTAATTTGCCCTTTTGAAATCTATTGATGAATTCCTCCTTAGCTCTAGCGCCAAAGCCTTCTCCATGAAATCTATCAACAATTTCCTCTGCTAAAATAAATTTAAGATTCCTTGGGTTCTCACCATTCTTTTCATCTTGCTTTAGTGCTTCAATTTCTTTATCCGTCTTAAAACTTAATAAGTTAAAATATCTCCACATCAATTGGTCTGAGATTGACATGATCTTTCCAAACATCTCATCATAAGGATCTTCAAGAGCAATATAATTATTAAGAGATTTAGACATCTTCTTAACACCATCCAAACCTTCAAGCAAAGGAACGGTAAGTATGCTTTGCTGAGGAAGGCCGTAAAATTTCTGGACTTCTCTGCCCATTAATAAATTGAATTTCTGATCTGTTCCTCCGAGCTCAACATCAGCTTCTAGTTGTACTGAATCATATCCCTGAAGAAGTGGGTATAAGAATTCATGAATTGAAATTGGTAATTGAGACTTGTAGCGTTTAGCAAAATCATCCCTTTCAAGCATTCTTGCTACAGTCTGAGAAGATGAAAGGCGAATAAATTCAGATGGGTGTATTTTATTCATCCACTCTGAATTAAACCTCACTTCGGTTTTATTTGGATCCAGTATTTTAAAAACTTGAGACTTGTAAGTTTCAGCATTGTTTTTTAATTGCTCATCAGACAGAACAGGTCTTGTTTCATTCACACCCGATGGATCTCCCACCAGACCGGTAAAGTCTCCTATCAGGAAAATAATATGATGCCCAAGATCTTGGAATAACCTCATTTTGTTTAATAAAACTGTATGCCCTAAGTGCAGATCAGGAGAAGTAGGATCAAATCCGGCTTTAATCTTCAGCTTTTTTTTTCCTTTTAGCTTAGCCAGGAAATCTTCCTTTGGTATTATTTCATCTGCTCCTCTAACGAGGAGTTCTAATTCAGTTGTATTCATAATCAAAGAGTATTATAAGTCTAAATAAACTATATAAGTTATTATCTCTATTCATTGTGGTTAAGCAGACTAAAATACTTTTACAGAATTTTCCCAGAAAACATTTATTAGCAATTCTGATGGGTGTTGCTCTGCTAACAGGACTAAGCCTGCTCTCCAATACAAATCTCCAAGAAAGAGAAATTTTAAAGGAACTAAGCTCATCTATTGACATGGAAGACCTATTAAAACTCGATACGATTGAACAATTTGGAGTAAGGGAGATAATAAATGTTACTGCAAAAAAAAATGATTCGCTTTATACAATTCTGAAAAAGATAAAAGTAGAAGACCAAAATATACTTAAGTTAATTAACTCAACGAACAGCAAACTTCTTTCTAAAATACAAGTTGGTAATAGATTTGAGATTAGTCTTGACGATAACAATGCAATAACAAATTTAAAATACATAAAAGACTACAAATCAGGAGTTGAAGCAACTTTACAGGATGATTCCTACAATATAGAAGCTTATGAATTGCCTTTAGAAAAAGTAAACATATATAAAAAAGTTCTTATAAAGGACTCAATGTATTCAGCCGGCCTTAAAGCTGGAATACCTGATAGCGTAATCATGGATATAGTTTATATCTATGGGTGGGATATAGACTTTATTCACGACATAAGGCCTGGAGATAGTTACAGCTTAATATATGAAGAGGTTTTGGTAGAAGGGCAAAAGGAAGTTGATGGCAATGTCTTAATTGCTGAATTTTTTAATCAAGGCAAGTTGCATACAGCAATCCGCTATGACTTAGAACCTGGCCGTTCAGAGTATTTTTCTCCTGAAGGCAATAATGTAAAAAAAGCTTTCTTGCGTTCTCCTGTTAAATTCAGTTACATAAGTTCAAAATATAATCTAAAAAGAAAACATCCGATCTTGCATACCATCAGATCTCATAATGGAGTTGATTATGCTGCTATGCGCGGCTCTCCTATTAGGACAACAGGAGATGGAACGGTTTCTTTTGCAGGAGTAAAGAATGGGTGTGGTAACGAAATCGAAATTAAGCACTCCGAAGATTACTCAACAAGGTATTGTCATTTAGAACGCTATAGTTCTAGAGCAAAATCTGGTAGGAAAGTAAAACAGGGTCAAACTATAGGCTATGTAGGAAGCAGTGGCTTAGCAACGGGACCACATTTACACTACGAATTCCATGTGAACGGCAAGCACACTGACCCTCTTACGGTTAAGTTCCCTGATGCGTTGCCTATTAATAGTAATAATAGGGAGGATTACACAACGCATGCAAATAAGTTGATATCTTCATTGAAGAACTATCAAGGCTTAACAGAATCCTTAGTTTTAAACGATTAATGAGCGAATTGTTTATAGGGTTAATGTCTGGCACAAGTGCCGATTCCGTTGATACGGTATTGTTATCTATTTCAGAAGAAAAAATTCAATCATTAGGGACTTATAATCATCCAATTCCAGACAAAGTTAAAAATTCTATTTATGAATTGGTTAATTCTAAAAATCTAGATAAAAATAGGATAAATAAGCTTGATACACTCCTGGGAGAGACATTCTCTGAGGCTGTGAATAAATTATTAATTCAAGAGCGTTTGTCTTCTCAAGATGTTGAAGCCATAGGGTCGCACGGACAAACAATAAAACATTCTCCAAACGTGCCATTACCTTTTTCATTACAAATAGGCAATGCCCAATTGATTGCAAACTTAACCGGCATAAAAACTATTTCGGACTTTAGGTCAGATGATATATCTGCAGGAGGGCAAGGCGCTCCTATTACCCCAATTTTTAATGAGTATGCTTTTAGTTCTAATAGTAAAAGGGTAATTATTAATATCGGGGGAATAACCAACATCACTTTGCTTAAAAATAAAACTCAAACTACCGGATATGACACAGGTCCAGGAAACTGCTTAATGGACAGTTGGGCAAGAGAGAATGGAGTGGGTAATTATGATGAAGGTGGAAACTGGGCTAATACAGGCACAATAAATCCTTCATTGCTGAAACTTATGTTGGAAGAAGACTATTTCAACAAGCCTAGCCCTAAGAGTACCGGTCCAGATTTCTTTAATCTTGAATGGGTAAAAAATACTATTGATGAAAGTGGAGAAAAGTTAACGCCTGAAGACCTTCAATCCACCCTCCTGGAATTAACTGTTAAAAGTTTAACTAAAGAGCTTAGAGGTTTAGGGATAGTGAAGAGTGATGGCTTGTATTTCTGTGGAGGTGGTGCACATAACAAGAATTTAATGAAAAGAATTAAAAAAGACTTAGGCTTTAAAATTTATACTACAGCTGATATTGGTGTTGACCCTGACTATCTTGAAGCTACTAGTTTCGCTTGGTTTGCTGCACAACGCGTAAAGGGTAGAACGTTTGATCTCAGTAAAATAACAGGAAGTAACAGAGAGGTTTTTCTAGGAGTTATAACAGAGCCGACTATATAGAAAAAGATTCTCCACAACCGCAAGTTGTTGTCGCGTTTGGGTTCTTAATAATAAATTTTGAACCTGTTAAATCTTCCGTGTAGTCAATAGTTGAACCTGATAAATACTGCAAACTAAGAGGATCAACTACTAAATTTGCACCGGATTTAGTTACACAAGTGTCCTCTTCATCAACAATCTTATCAAATGAAAACCCGTACTGAAAACCAGAGCAACCTCCTCCTGTGACGTAAACTCTTAGGTTAATGTCAGTTGCTTCTTCCTTTGATAAAGAAAGAATTTTTTGTACAGCTCCATCCGTTAATTGCATAGCTGAAGGCGTGTAAGTTTCTACCATGGAAATATTCTAATTCAATCCTGTCGATGCATCAAAACCTTCCATCAAATTAAAACATTCAACTGCTTGTCCCGAGGCTCCTTTTAGAAGGTTATCAATCGTGACAAGAATCAAAACTTGATCTGGAATACTTGTCCTTCTAATTGCAATATTACAATTATTATTCCCGCGTACTGCTTTGAGAGAAGGCAAATTTTTATCTTTCAATATTTCTACAAATAACGAGTCTTTATAATAAGAAGAAAACATATCTTCTAAATCCAGATGTTCTTCGAGATCATTTACTTGGACATATATAGAAGCAAATATCCCTCTCATTGTTGGAATAAGATGCGGTACAAAATTTACTTTAACTTCTTTTTTACAAATAAGTTCTACAGCTTGCTTAATTTCAGGTAAGTGCCTGTGACCATCAACTGCATAAGCTTTGAAATCATCTACGATCTCATCAGACAGTGTTGATTCAACTTTAGCCCTGCCAGCTCCGCTTATACCTGATTTAGCGTCTACAATAATTGAATCAATTTCTAGATCGCTCTCTAAAATAGGCAAAAGACCCAATAAGCTTGCTGTTGGGTAGCAACCTGGTACCGCTACTAAATCTGCTTTCTTAATTCTTTCACTATTCAATTCGGTTAAGCCATAGACGGCCTTTTTGAGTAAACCTAAAGCTGTATGGTCTGATTCATACCAGTTTTTCCAAGATTCAGGATTAGTAATTCTAAAATCAGCAGAAAGGTCAATTACCTTTATGCCATTATCTAAAAACTTTCCTGCAACACTCATAGAAAAACCATGCGGAGTGGCTAAGAATACTACTTCGCATTCAAAAAAGACTGAATCATCAGGGTTAACAAAATTTATTTTGGGTAAATTATGCATCTGATCATAGACACTCTGAAGGCTTTTTCCGTACAAATCTCTTGAACTTACAGCAATCAAATCAGCATTGGGGTGCAGAGAAATTAGCCTAATAAGCTCTTCGCCCGCATAACCAGATCCACCTACTATTCCTATTTTAATTTTATTTTTCGAATTCATAAATTATTGAAACTCCCCATATTATCGGGGCGCGTATCATATACTTGTGATCTTAGGATATCAAAGTGAGCTAGAAAATATTGTTGCTATTTAGTCTTTTGCATAGACATTCAACAGAAGTCTTTCCCATGAAGATACGTCGCTTATTAAAAGACCTCTAGCAGCGAAACTTCCAGATTCTAAATTAAGTCCTTGCTCAAGTCTTATGTGTGCCAACCTCAAAAATACAGAGCTCTCATTTTTACTAATTCTTAAAGCTCTTTCTAATTCAGAATTGGCTTTTTTAAGATTGCCTTTTAACCAGTGGCTGTCAGATTCATTTAGTATTCTTTGTATGGAAGGTTTTGATGCATTAATCTTTAATATTTCACTCTTAAGGAAGTTCTCATTTGTAAGAAGTTGATCTACTGATGAAGAAAATAAATCTAACTCTATCTTACTATTAGAAGTTTTAACTTGTTTCGAAGTTGTGGTGCATGAGCTAACAATAATTATTGTTAAGATGAGGGATATTAATTTAATTTTTTTCACTCTTTTATTTTCTCAAAAACTTGTTTTAATTTCTTAACTACCGAAGAAGCTTCTTCTTCTGAAGCAGATCCACACTTCCTTCTGACATCTGGAATGTTCTTTGGTTCAGTCCCTATTATAAAAGGTGTATAAATTGAATTCTTGCATCTTGGACCACTTAGGTTTCCATCATTTATATCTGTCCAAACGTACTTAATCCTAGGTAAGACTGGTTTAGTACTTGAATTGGGGTCTACGTCTTCAATAAAACTCTTCCATAATTCAAGAGCTCCCGTTCTTCCAGTAAGAGGTGTGGACCTGTTGTCATCAAATCCAAGCCAAGTTAACACCAAGTAATCCCCAGCATAACCTACAAACCAGCTGTCTCTTTGGTCGTCAGATGTGCCAGTTTTTCCGCCAACATTCCACTTATCTATAGTTTTTTGTTTATAACCTCTTGCCGTACCTTTAGTAAAAGTTTGTTGCATAGCAAATTTAATTAAATGGATAGGCTCAGGTCTAAATCTTTGCTCTATTCTGTAAGGATAACTTAGTGCAGACTCTCCATCTAAGTCTGTTATTTCTCTAATGGACCTTAAAGGAGAATAAAAGCCATCAGAGGCTATTGTTTGATAAGCCTGAATGACATCTAAAGGACTCATCTCAAACGAACCTACATATAGAGATGGGTACCTTGGGACCTCCTTTTCAATACCTAAAGATTGAAAGGTCTTATTTATGGAGTCAAAACCCAGCTCTATACCCAATCTAGCACTAGCTATGTTATATGATTGCCATAGAGCCTTATGAAGAGGGACATTTCCATGATATTTCTTATCGAAATTATTGGGTTCCCAAAAAGAATTATTAGTAACGGGAACTGAAAGCAAAGAGTCATCTAAAATTGTTGTTAAATTATATTGTTGATATTTCTCTAATGCAGAAAGGTATACAAAGGGCTTCACCAAAGAACCTATTGGTCTGATGGCATTTAAAGATCGATTAAATCCAAATTGATAAGGATTAGTGCTGCCAACAACTGCTTTTATTTCCCCGTTCTGTATATCTACAACAATAGCAGCCCCCTCTAAATCATCTAATCTTTTGCCATATTTTTTTACTAGCTTCTTTTTAGTAGCAACAATATTATTTTCTAAAGACTCCTGAAAGATGGGGTCAATATTTGTATAAACACTTAAACCTTCTGATCTTAATTTATCTTCTTCAAAATTATTTCTCAGCTCTATTCTTACAAGATCATGAAATGCGGGATACTTTGTTTCGCTCCTGTAACTTGGCTTTATAATTTTAATTGGCCTAGCTTTAAAATCTAAGTAATTTTGTTCGTTGATTAGGCCGTCTCTTCGAAGTACTCCCAATACAGTATTTCGTCTATTTAAAGCATTCTTTGGATTCCTTCTTGGATTGTAAACAGAAGGGCCTTTTAACATACCTACTAACAAAGAAAGTTGGTGTGTATCAAGATTGTTTAATGAAGATCCAAAAAAATGTTGGGCACCCAAACCAAAACCATGAATAGAACGGGTACCTGATTGTGCCAAATAAACATCATTAATATAAGCTAGAAGAATTTCTTGTTTAGAGTAATGAAACTCTATCAATAAAGCAGCCACGGCTTCAACTAACTTTCTCTTAATGGTCTGTTCTGAAGTAAAGAATAAATTCTTTGCTAACTGCTGAGTGATGGTGCTACCACCCTGCTCTATATTGGCTGCCTGTACATTCTTATAAAAAGCTCTTGAAATAGACTTTAAAGATATTCCATAGTGGTCAAAAAAACCTTGATCTTCGACTGCTAATAAAATTTTTACTAGACTTTCCGGTACTTGAGGCCAATCTAATAACAAACGGTCTTCCATGTGAGATGGATACATGCCGCCTATTGCCATTGGTTCAAGAGTAATTAAATCTATCCTTATGCCATCTTGCCTTCTGAGAGACTCTACTTTGTTGCCTTCAAAATTTATCTCGTAGAGTCCGGAGTTTTGTTTTTTATACCCTCTTAAGAAGATTTTTATATTATCCTTTTTATAATAAAACTGACCTGGATTAATTGGACTATCATTCTCTTCATAGGATAATAGTTTCAACTCCTTTAGGAGATTGCTTACATTAATCTTTCCTCCTTCTGCAATCTCAAGCGAGCGCGAATAGATCTTAGCTGGCACAGTCCATAGAACTCCGTCAAGCTTGCTGGTCACTCTTTGGTCTATAACTGCAACCACCGCTATTGCAAATACTGATAATAAAATTAGTAAAATTAGTAAAGCAGATTTAACTGGTATCCTATTTTTCATATTTTATCTTGCTATCTTAAGTAAATTCTTTCAGTCTACGATTTTTAAATTATTAAGGGGTCTGAATATGGAATTAGATATCTGTTCGCTTGGAAATGCCATAGTTGATGTTCAATTTAGTATAACCAAAGAATATGAGGGGGAATTAAATAAACTCCAAATTGATAGAGGTTCAATGACATTAGTTGAACAAAATCAACAGGATTCTATGATAAAAGATTTGGTTGGCTTGTACGAAAAACCTTTAATGGCTTGTGGAGGCTCAGTTATAAACTCTATAGTAGCTGCATCTAATTTTGGATCAAAATGCCACGTTGCGGGAAAAGTTTCAGATGACGAGCATGGAAACTACTTCCTAGAAGATTTAACAAATAATGGTATCGATCATTCCATTGTTCCTGCTAATTCAAATATATCGACTGCCAGGTGCTTGGTTATGGTTTCTAAAGATGCGGAAAGGACAATGTGTACCTATTTGGGCATAAGCAATGATCTTACTAAAACGGATATAAATCTTGAAGCAATATCTTCAGCACAATATTTATTTATAGAGGGGTATTTATTATCTTCACCAGGCGCATTTGAAGCTTGCAGAACTGCTATCACGGTAGCAAAAGAAAATGAAACAAAAGTTGCCATTTCACTTTCAGCTGAGTTTATAGCTGCTGGTTTTAAAAAAGAATTAGAAAGTTTATTTGATTTGGGCTGCGACTTGCTTGTATGCAATGAGTCAGAAGCTTTGGCTTATTCTGGTGAAAGCGACATTGAGCAAGCCGTTCAGCACTTGGAAGCAACCTCAGAACAAGTATTAATTACTCTAGGAGCAGAAGGGTGTATGGGTTTTAGCGATCAAGAGGCTTTCCTTGTTGAGGGATTAAAAGTAAATGCAATAGATACTAATGGTGCAGGTGATATGTTTGCTGGTGCTGTTTTGCATTGTTTATGTGAAGGCGAAGACTTAAAAAAAGCAGCTCAATTTGGGTGCTCAGCAGCTTCAAAAAAAGTAGAAAGCTTCGGACCTAGGTTGAAAAAAAATGAGTATAAAGAAATTAAAAAAAATTATTTCTAGCTATCAAATAACGAATCTGATAAATTTCTGCGCCTCCGCTTTTGTGAGAAATAAAATATTAGAATAAATATGGCTAAATCATCATCAAAAAAACCAGCTACTAAAAAGCCCGTTACTAAGAAATTGTCAGCTAAGAAGCCGGTTGCTAAGAAGCCGGTTGCTAAGAAGCCGGTTGCTAAGAAAGACAATATTTCAAATATTAAATACCAAGGGGATGCTCAGTTTCTGGCTTCTATAAAACCTTATGTCATTAAGAAGAAAGAAAAGTACATGAATGCCAAGCAAAAAGAGCACTTTCTTTCAATTCTACATAGTTGGCAAGGCCAGCTTCAACTTGAACAAGACAGAACTGCGGATAAGTTACAAAAGAATGCTACAAACTTTCCAGATGAAGCCGATAGAGCTACTCACGAAGAAGAATTCACTCTTGAATTAAGAACAAGGGAAAGAGAAAGAAAACTACTATCTAAAATTAATGAATCAGTTGATGACTTAAAAATCGATGATTATGGCTACTGCGCTTCATGTGGAATTGAGATTGGCATCAGGAGGCTAGAAGCAAGACCTACAGCTACCAGGTGTATCGACTGCAAGACCATTGAAGAAATCCATGAAAGACAAAAATATGGATAATTCCTGATTTTGGTTCATAAAAACCAAAAAAATATTTCTCCTGAGATTTACCTTAAATCTCAGCACAACATAGATCAAAACCTCATCAATAAGAATGCCAAGGATGTAATTAATTATCTAAAACGTTCTGGATATAAAGCTTATATTGTTGGAGGCGGTGTAAGAGACTTACTCTTAGGGAAAAAACCGAAAGATTTTGATATAGCTACTAATGCCACTCCAGAACAAATAAAAAAGGCCTTACCAAGAAGCAGAATAATAGGTAGGCGTTTTAAACTGGTGCACTACAGAAAAGGTAGAGAAATTATAGAGGTTGCCACTTTCAGAACTGGGGGCAATAAAAAAGCTGCAAAGAGCAGCAAAGGCCTGGTACTTAGAGATAATACTTATGGCAACATTCAAGACGATGCTTTCAGAAGAGACTTTAAAATTAATGCTCTTTACCTGGACATCCACTCTATGGAAATCATAGATTACACAGGGGGGTACAAAGATCTAGAAAATAGAAGATTAAGTTGTATTGGGGACAGCAAAGTAAGATTTAGAGAAGACCCAGTTAGGATAATAAGAGCCATAAGATTTATGTCTGCAATGGAACTTGACTGCAAAGACTCTTTAAAAGCTGATATTTATGGACTGGCAAATCTTCTAGAAGAAGTTCCAACCGCACGAAGATATGAAGAGGTTTTAAAGTTATTTTTTACAGGATCTGCTTCTAAAACTTTTGATAAATTAGTTGAATACAAAGTCCTTAAATACTTATTGCCCGCCACTTCAAGATACCTTGAAGAAGAAAAATCAGATGAAAAAATTATTCATTTTATAAAACTGGCTCTAAAAAACTCTGACTCTAGAGTGGCTAAAGATCTTCCACTTACACCTGCTTTCTTATTTTCAGTTCTACTATGGCCTTCAGTTGTTAAAAGAATAGGAGAAATTCAATCAAGCAAAATTAAAATTCCTTTACTAAGAAAAGCTGCTGATAAAGCAATTAGAGAACAAAATTCTCATTGTTTTATTCCTAACCGCGTTGAGAGCATGATAAAAGATATTTGGGAATTCCAAATAAAACTACTCAAGGTTAAATCTCCTAAAATAACCTCATTAATTTCGCACAAACGTTTTAGGGCTTCCTATGATTTCTTGATATTAAGAGAACAGTCAGGCGTTAACCTCAATGGCTGCGGAAAATGGTGGACTGATATTCAAAATCAAAGTGAACATAGAAGAGAAGATTTAACAAACAGACAATAAAACCTAAAAAATATATTTAAAGAGTTGTAAGATAAAAGAAAAAATAGAGATGGGAACAAAAGTTCTAGACTTTAATCAATACGAAAAAATACCAAAATTTATTGCTGTAGAAGGACCTATTGGGGTTGGAAAAACTACGTTAACTAAGCTTCTTGCTGAATCCTTTGGTTACAATACTTTTCTTGAGAAACCCACTGAAAACCCTTTCTTAGCGGATTTCTATGAAAACCCTTCTCAAGCCGCTCTAGGAGCTCAACTATTCTTTTTGTTTCAACGTGTTAAACAAATTCAAGAAATAAAACAAGGCGACATATTCACGCCCACCAGAGTTTCAGACTTCCTTTTAGATAAAGACAAGCTTTTTGCTAAAGCCACCCTCTCAGATCAAGAGCTAAAACTTTACGAACAAATTTATGATTATCTTTCATTGGATTTGCCTACTCCTGATTTAGTTATATACCTTCAAGCAGAAACAAAGACTCTCCATCAGAGGGTCATGCATAGAGGGATAGAAATGGAAAAAAGTGTAAGCTACGATTATTTGGAACTGTTAAACGAATCTTATAAAGAATTTTTTTTCAACTATGATAGATCGCCGGTATTGATCGTAAATTCTGATTATCTTGATCTTGAATCAAACAAGGGGGACTACGATTTACTTTTAACTAAATTATTAGATTATTTCAATAAACCTGAAGGCTCTAAAATGTATTTCAACCCCTCACCAGCTCTCATTTGATAAAATTAAGAATATGACTAAAGAAGTAATTTATGAAATATCTCAAAATATAAAGAATGATTCTCTAATTTCAGAAGAAGAATTTTCTCAGATGTACCACCGTTCAATTACAAACCCCGATGAGTTTTGGCACGAACAAGCATCCAAATATCTTGAATGGATATCTGAATGGGATCAAGTTTCAGAACACGACTTTAGTAAAGGCCAAGTGAGCTGGTTTAAAGGAGGGAAATTAAATGCAACTATCAATTGTATAGACAGACACCTTGCTGCAAGAGCAGATCAAACAGCCATCATCTGGGAAGGCGATGATCCAGATGAATCCAATCATATTTCTTATCAAGAGCTGTATGAATCTGTTTGTAAATTCTCAAATGCTCTAAAAGAACGAGGAGTTAATAAAGGGGATAGAGTTTGCATCTACATGCCCATGATCCCTGAAGCGGCATACGCAATGCTAGCCTGTGCAAGAATAGGTGCAATTCATTCGGTTGTGTTTGGTGGTTTTTCACCAGAGTCCTTGAAAGATAGGATATTAGATTCAGATTGCCAAACTGTTATAACTGCGGATGAAGGTCTTAGGGGATCGAAAAAGATTCCTTTAAAAGAAAATGTAGATGAAGCTTTGCACCAGTGCCCAAACGTTCACTCTGTAATAGTCATTAAGAGAACAGGTGCTGAGGTAAATTGGGTTGATAGTAGAGATGTTGATTACCATCAAATAACAGCACGTATGGACTTAAATTGTGAACCTGAACCCATGGATGCAGAAGATCCTCTTTTTATTCTTTACACCTCAGGTTCAACTGGAAAGCCAAAAGGAGTTATGCACACGACTGGCGGGTATCTTTTGCAAGCAGCAATGTCTCATAAACTTGTTTTTGATTACAAAGATAAAGAGATTTATTGGTGTACAGCGGATGTTGGGTGGGTAACCGGTCATTCATATATCGTTTATGGGCCTCTAGCCAATGGGGCTACCACTCTTATGTTTGAAGGCATACCAACCTATCCTAATGCCTCAAGATTTTGGGATGTCATTGACAAACATAAGGTAAATATTTTTTATACGGCTCCAACTGCTCTTAGAGCTTTAATGGCTCAAGGCGATGATCCGGTTAAGAATACATCACGAGAATCTCTAAGAATCTTGGGAACGGTTGGTGAGCCCATCAATCCTGAAGCTTGGGAATGGTATTACAAGATTGTTGGAGATAGCAGATGTCCAATTGTTGATACTTGGTGGCAAACTGAAACTGGTGCAGTAATGATTAGTCCTTTAGCAGGATCTACACCCCTAAAACCAGGAAGTGCTACTAAACCTTTTTTAGGTGTCTTGCCAGCACTCTTAGATGAAAATGGCAAAGAAATAGAAGGAGCGGGGTCTGGTAACTTAGTGATCAAATCAAGTTGGCCATCTCAGATCAGATCTTTGTACGGAGACCACCAAAGATGCATAGAAACTTACTACACCATGTACCCCGGTTATTACACGACCGGCGATGGAGCAAGAAGAGATGAGGACGGCTACTACTGGATCACAGGGCGAGTTGACGATGTATTGAATGTCTCTGGACATAGACTTGGGACAGCAGAAGTAGAAAGTGCACTTGTACTGCATGCTTCGGTTGCTGAAGCCGCTGTTGTTGGATATGAACACTCAATAAAAGGGCAAGGCATATACTGTTATGTTACTTTGATGAACGGTGAAGACCCGACCGAGGAACTTAAAACTTCTTTGGTCCAATTGGTTTCAAAAGAAATAGGTGCCATAGCTAAGCCTGATATCATTCAATGGGCACCGGGTTTACCTAAAACTAGATCTGGTAAGATAATGAGACGAATTTTAAGAAAGATTGCAGGAAATGAAATTGATAATCTTGGAGATACGTCTACTCTTGCTGATCCAAGCGTAGTAGATGAACTAATAATAAATAGGATAAATAAATAATGTCTTTAATGGATTTAATTAATAAAAAAAGTTTGCTTCCAAATGATTCTGAAGCTCTGGAGGGTAGAGATGAAGAAATTGAAGTTCCTGATGTACATTTTCTAAACGGCACTCCTCTCAAGGCACCTTTTCCTGAAGGACTGAGCCATGCAATTTTTGGCATGGGTTGCTTTTGGGGAGTTGAAAAAAAATTCTGGCAACTTGAAGGCGTCTACACTACGGCAGTGGGTTATTCTGGAGGTCAGACAAAAAACCCTACCTACAGAGAAGTCTGCACTGGCATGACCGGACACAACGAGGTCGTATTGGTGGTTTTTGATCCTACAATCATCTCCTATAAGGATCTTTTAAAAACTTTTTGGGAAGATCATGATCCGACCCAAGGCATGCAACAGGGAAATGATGTTGGAACTCAATATCGTTCCGGAGCTTACTGTTTTAATGAAGAGCAAAAGAAAGATTTCTTAGAAACTAAAAAAGAATATCAATCTAATCTAAATGCTCAAGGCTATGGGCTTATAACCACAGAAATAAAAGACGTGGGACCTTTTTATTACGCTGAACATTACCATCAACAATACTTAGCTAAAAACCCTGATGGATATTGTGGTGTAGACGGCACAGGAGTGGAGCTGACCTAGTTACCCTTCCAAATAAAACCGTCTTTTTCCATTGTTGCCATTCCGTCATCTGCCAATTTCAAGAGATGCGCTTGTAATGACCATTTTGCTATAGGGAAAAGGGAAGGATCAACATCATCGTAGACTTTATTAACCAAAGTATCAGGTGTGCCTTCACCGGCCTCCTTTAGGGCATCAGAAACTTTCTTCTCTCTTTCAAGTCTGTGTTTGACAATCCATTCAGCAACTAATTGAGGTTCTTTCATGGTTTCACCATGACCAGGGGCTATGGTTTTTAGATCATAATTTTTTAACTTCTCTAAAGACTCTATGTAATGTTTCATATTTCCGTCCGGAGGAGAAATAACAACCGTTGAACCATTCATAATATGATCACCAGTAAAAATTAAACCTTCTTCTTTAAGTAAAAAACATAAGTGGTTGGAAGCATGTCCCGGAGTGTGTATTACCTCAATACTATATTCCTCTTCATCCAACACATCTCCATCTGAAAGAAGTTTCGCGGGTGAGAAAGTTTTATCTTGATCCTTCGTAGTGTCAGTAATTAAACCATAAGCCGGTACATCGATAGCATCTTGCAATAATTTTACTCCCGGAGAGTGATCGGGATGGGTGTGGGTAACTATGATCTGTTTTATGGAATCAGAAGCTTTTACAATTGCTTCTATGTGAGTGTCCAAGGCGGGCCCGGGATCCACCACAGTTACGTTCTTATTTCCTACCAAGTATGTGTTTGTTCCTGGCCCAGTGAAAACGCTCGCATTGCCTGCCGTAATTCTTTTTACCAGGGGTGACAGTTGTACTATTTCTTCAGTTTTCATAAATGCTAATGTTCATCGTACCCAGGGTCACCCGGTAACAGTCCTGTCATCTTTCCATCTTTCATGAAGAATTTTGGTTCGATGGTGGGTATGTCCTTAGAGTCCATGGTTACTTTATCTTTTAACAACTCCTCGGTGTTATTAAAACCGCATATGTTTTCCAGATTCTTAATGGTTGGCATAATCATTAATAAAGTGCCTTCTCGATACCTTGAAAGGGCTTCTTCTGGTTTTATCCAAAGACTATTCACGCTTTCAGAGCCGTCATGAATACCTTCTTGTCCTGCTGGAGCTAAGGCTATAAAAAATCGAGTTGTGTATCTTCTTTTTTCAATCTTGGGGGTAATCCAGTGAGCCAGATAGGCGAGTCTGTTTGTTGCCAGAGAGATCCCTTCTTTCTCACACATTTCTTCTAGAACCGCTTCTCCAGCATTGAGTCTATTTCTGTAATCAATGAACCTTTCATTTTCTTCTGGTGTTTCAGGGTCAAACGGACTTCCATCTTTCCTGTAGGCAATTAAAATTCCTGCTTCCTCAAAACACTCTCTAATGCAGGCTACCCAATATGCCAAGCCGCCTCTTTCTTCACCTAACACATCAGAAGCAACTGCGTCTGTTGGTCCGGAACAAATTGATTCCATCCTGTCCAGACCATCTTCTACATCAACTTTTCCTCCTGGAAAAACGTAAGCACCTCCAAAGTTTGCTTTAGAAGCTCGCTCTACCATGAAGACCTCTATCCCTTGTCCGCTGGAATCATTTCTGACTAAAAGTACTGTCGCAGCAGCCTGAGGTACCGTAGGAGCTTCATTTGGATCAGCCATTTGAGTATTAACACCCTTCAATGGTTCTTTCATAAACTTTCCTTAGATTTTATAATTTTGCTATAGACTACATGATCTCAAAAATTATAAAAACCACAATTTTTTACCAAAGGACTGTCTGAATGATTGAAATAGCACCAACTTGGTTTACCGATGCTTTAAAGATTCAAAAATCTGAACATAGAATATCTGTTGAAGGAGCGTCTATTTATTATCAAAAATGGGGTGACGATTCTAAGCCCGGCTTAATGTTAGTGCATGGAAGCGGTAGTCATTCTCATTGGTGGGATTTTATAGCTCCACAGCTTCTGGATCACTTTCAAGTAAGTGCGCTTGATTTATCAGGAATGGGGGATAGTGACAGAAGAGATCGCTATGAAGGAAGTTTGTTTGGAAGAGAGATCTTAGCAGTAGCTAAAGACAGTGGTTTTTTTGATTCCAGGCCAATGGATCCAGTAATTTGCGGGCACAGCCTTGGTGGGTACATGAGCACTTTCGCTGCACATCAATCAAGAAATCCCATACAAGGCGTCATCATGATTGATTCTCCAATACGACCCCCAGACTATGATTACTCTACCCATGAAAGATCAGGGCCGATAAGAAGAATAAAAACCTATCCCGATAAAGAAACCATACTTGAACGATTTAGACTGACTCCAGAACAAGATTGTGAGAATAAATACATTCTTGATTACATAGCGAAGTGGTCTATCCGAGAGTCGAACGGAGGATACGAATGGAAATTCGATGACTCACTTTTTGATAAGCTTGGCTTTGGTCACATGACAAGAAGTATAGCGTTTGAGCTTTCGTGCAAACTCGGTATTCTTTATGGCAGTGAAAGCTCAATGTTTTCTGATGAAATACTAAACTACGCCAGATCAAGTGCAAAAAAAGGTACGAGAATAATACCTATTGAAGATGCTGCTCACCACATTCCGCTGGACCAGCCTGTTAAACTTGTCGAAGAAATATTGCGTATGACTGATAAATGGAAATAGTTAAAAAATGAAGATCCTGTTTGCCTGTTTATTTCTGTATTTCTCTTTCTCAGTTCACAAAGCCCTTTACAAAGAAGAAATTGAGTACGGTTGCAGCTCAATTATGATTCTAATATTGGTGGACGTTGTTCTTTTACTTTTGTTATGGAGTATTTTCTTCTAAAGACTATCCTCTAGGAGGCAATCCTTTGACCATTGATAATGACTTCGTTACCGTGCCTTGTCTTCTGAACTCTGAAAGCTCTTGATATTCAGTGTCTGCCCACCATTTTCTAGCCAATTCTTCAGATGGAAATGAGAATATTATCACTCTGCTGCCTTTTAAAGGCTCTTCACCCTCTAAGTTCTCGAAAGAATCATCATAGGTAATAAATTCACCTTCATATTTCTTAAGAAAACCAAAAAAACCTTTTTCATACTTTCTGTAAGTATCCGCGTCTGTGATTTCGAGATTAACAACTATATAAACTTTTACATCTTCCATTTTTCTGCTCTCTTAAGCTTTCAGTTTTTGTAATCTGCCATCAATTATATCTTCGGCATCAGAAACCAGCCTGGAAACCATCTCGTCACACGTTGGTATGTCCTTAACTCTTGCCACGGAGATACCAGCAGACCAGATGCCATGCTCCATGTCTCCTTTTTCAAAAACAACACGTCCCCTTTGACCCGCCACAAGATCCTTTACATCTTCAAATTTTGCCGTGCCAGTAGATTCTATTTCAACGACTTGATCAGAAATAGAATTCTTAAATACTCGTGCGGTGTTGTGCATTGTTCTGAACATTAAATTAGTAGATCTTTCATCAGCTTCCGTCATTATATCTTTTACATTTTGATGAATACCCGCTTCTTTAGTGGCCATAAATCTAGTTCCCATAACTATGGCTTCACCGCCCAATGCTAAAGCAGCAACAAGACTTTTTGCATCACTGAAACCTCCACAACCGGCCACGGGGATCTCTAAAGCTTCCGCTGCTTGAGGCAGTAACACAAGCGAAGGAATATCGTCTTCTCCCGGATGTCCTGCACACTCAAAACCATCAATTGTAATAGCACTAACTCCCACGGATTGTGCTTTCAATGCATGTCTAACTGACGTGCATTTATGAATAACTTTTACATCATATGCTTTGAAGAGATCCATGAATGGTGCAGGACTTCTTCCTGCAGTCTCGACAATCTTAACTCCTGCTCCAACTATGGCTTGAGCGTACTCTTCATAAGGAGGGGGAGTTATGGTTGGTAAGATGGTTAGATTGACTCCAAAAGGCTGATCCGTCATTTCGCGAGTGCGCTCTATTTCCTTAGTGAGATCTTCCGGGGTGGGTTGCGTAAGAGCCGTCAAGATTCCTAAAGCTCCTGCATTAGATACTGCAGAAACTAATTCAGCATAACCAACCCATTGCATTCCGCCTTGGATGACGGGATGTTTAATTCCAAATAATTCAGTAATTCGTGTTTTTAGCATGTACCTTCCTCAATAAAAATTTATCATAACTATAACTTCCCCATGTTCTGAAGCAAGCATAAAAAAAAGAATGATAGTAAGATGTCAAAAAAATTATGACTATTCATTTACCGTTATTTATAAATGGGGAACTTGTTAAAAGTTCTTCATCAAAAAACATAGAAGTCCTTAACCCAGCGACTCAGGAAATCTTATGTCATGTTCCTTGCGCAACTGAAAACGAAATAGAAGTTTCTGTTCAATCGGCCCTTCATGCTTTTGAGCAATGGAAAGAAACACCACCCCCTGAAAGATCCAGGCTAATGATGCGTTACCAAGCCTTGTTAAAAGAACACCAAGAAGAGCTTGCTGAAATCTTAAGTCAAGAAAATGGAAAAACTTTAGAGGATGCGAGAGGTGATGTCTGGAGAGGCATAGAAGTGGTTGAGCAAGCTGCTAATATTACTCCGCTTCTGATGGGTGAAACGGTAGAAAATGTTGCAAGAGGTATAGATGCTTATAGCTACACTCAAGCCTTAGGAGTCTGTACCGGCATCACCCCCTTTAATTTTCCTGCAATGATTCCTTTATGGATGTTCCCCATGGCAATAGCGTGTGGAAATACTTTTATTTTAAAACCTTCAGAGCAAGATCCCATGACTGCCAATAGATTGGCCGAATTGTTTTCTGAAGCAGGAGCGCCGCCCGGCCTATTGCAAATTATCCACGGTGAAAAAGAGCAAGTAGATGCTCTTTTAGTCCACCCTGATATTAAGGCCGTATCTTTTGTTGGCTCCGTTCCGGTTGGGCAATACATATACAAAACTGGTACGGATAACTTAAAAAGAGTGCAAGCCTTTGCCGGTGCAAAAAACCATATGGTGGTAATGCCTGATGCCAATAAATCTAAAACTATAGACGGCTTGGTTGGTTCTGCCGTTGGAGCAGCTGGCCAAAGGTGCATGGCAATAAGCGTTGCCATTTTTGTAGGCGATTCTTCTGAATGGATTAACGAACTCAAAGAAAAAATGGCAGTCGTTAAACCGGGGCCTTGGGATTCAGAATCTTCAGGTTATGGACCCATCATCAGCCACGCAGCAAAAGAGAGAATTTTAGACTTAATTAAGATAGGAAGAGAAGAAGCCACTTGTCTCTTGGATGGAAGCGATTGCGAAGTTGAAGGTTATCCTGATGGGAATTGGATTGGACCCACTCTATTCGCAGACGTTAAGACTGAATCAACAATTTACAAAACTGAAATATTTGGACCGGTTCTTATCTGCATGAGCGTCGATTCAATTGAAGAAGCTATTCAATTAATCAATGACAACCCTTTTGGCAATGGCACTTCTATTTTTACAAGCTCTGGTCATTCTGCAAGAAAATTTAGACACGAGATACAAGTTGGGCAAGTGGGAATTAATGTCCCCATACCAGTCCCCCTTCCTTTCTTTTCTTTTACTGGATGGAAGCAGTCTTTTTATGGTGATTTGCATGCCTATGGTAAGCAAGCTGTAAGGTTTTATACCGAAACTAAAACTGTAACCGAAAGGTGGTTTGATGACGAAGAAAGCAGTGAGACTAACCTTACCATTGATTTAAAATAGCTATGAATTTTGAATTGTCAGGTGATCAGCTTACTTTCCAGACTTTAGCTAAAGCTTTTTCTGATAATGAACTAAAACCCAATGCTGCAAAATGGGATGCTGAATGCACTTTCCCTTTAGAGACAATAAAAAAAGCTGGTGAACTTGGATTTTGCTCCTTGTATGTTTCTGAAGATAACGGGGGCATGGGACTTAGCAAGGTTGATGCAACTATTATCATTGAAGAGCTGGCAGCCGGGTGCACGAGCACGACGGCATTTATGACCATTCACAACATGGCCACTTGGATGGTTAGTGAATTTGGCTCCACCAAGCTCAAGGAAGAATGGTTACAAGATTTAAATTCAGGATCTAAATTATCTTCTTACTGTTTAACAGAACCCGGTTCTGGATCTGATGCAGCTTCCCTCAAGACTTCTGCTGTTAAAAAAGATAACTGTTATGTCCTTAATGGCAATAAAGCATTCATATCTGGTTCAGGATCAACGGATTGTCTCATACTGATGGCTCGAACAGGAGACGGCGGACCGGGAGGTATTTCATGTTTCTTAGTGCCTGCAGATGCTGATGGGATTGAATACGGAAAGAATGAATCTAAGATGGGCTGGAGAAACCAACCAACAAGAATAGTGAGTCTGAAAGACGTTAAAATCCCTCTTGATAACCTCATGGGACAAGAAGGACAGGGATTTAAAATTGCGATGAAAGGTCTTGATGGAGGAAGAATTAACATTGCTACTTGCTCCGTTGGCACGGCTCAAGCTGCATTAGAAGAAGCTCAGAAGTACATGAATGAAAGAGAACAGTTTGGGAAAAAAATTGGAGAATTCCAAGCATTACAATTTAAATTAGCTGACATGACCACCAATTTAGTTGCCGCCAGACAAATGGTTAGGTTGGCTGCCAGTAAACTCGAAAATAATGATCCTGATTCAACAACTTATTGCGCCATGGCAAAGAGATTTGCTACTGACGTAGGCTTTGATGTCTGCAACGAGGCCCTCCAAATATTTGGAGGTTACGGCTACATCCAAGATTACCCTCTTGAAAGGTACGTTAGAGATGTAAGGGTTCATCAAATCTTAGAAGGAACCAATGAAATTATGAAGATGATTGTTGGCAGAAGAATGCTCCTTGAAGGAGCGGCTCGAATTATTCAATAGGAAAAGCATGTCTAGTAAATTAAAAATATCCATAAAAGGGAATACCGCACTCATAACCATAAATAACCCACCTGCCAATACTTGGGATTTAGAAAGTCTGAGCTTTCTTGAGGAAACTGTAGAAGGGTTAAATAGTAATAAGGAAATTTATAGTTTGATTGTGACCGGAGAAGGAGAAAAATTCTTTTCAGCCGGAGCTGACTTAAAAGTTTTTCATGAAGGCGGCAAAGAAGCAGCAAAAAAAATGGCTTCTGCATTTTCTGATGCATTTGATGCATTAAGTAACTTTAGAGGGTTTTCAATTGCTGCCATTAATGGTTTTGCAATGGGAGGAGGCCTTGAATGTGCACTAGCTTGTGATGTAAGAATAGCAGAAGAACAATCAAGACTTGCCCTGCCAGAACCCAAAGTTGGACTTTTACCTTGTGGAGGTGGCACTCAGCAGCTACCAAGACTTGTTGGAGAGGGATGGGCCAAAAGGATTATTCTTGGCGGAGAGCAAATTAAAGCAAACCAAGCATTAACGATTGGCCTAGTAGAAGAAGTTACCGCTTCAGGAAAAAGTTTAGAAAAAGCTTTTAAACTAGCTGAGCAAGCCAATAACCAAAGCCCTACTTCGATATCAGCCTGTAAGAAACTCATCCATGAAGCTCGGACCTCGAGTGAAAGTTACAGTAATGAAAAAGAACCTTTCGTAAATCTCTTTGATACCAACGACCAAGCCGAAGGTGTATCAGCATTTCTAGAAAAACGAGATCCTAACTGGAAAAATGCCTGAATCAGATTTTATTCTAGTAAAAGAACTGGAAAATAATGAAGGCTATAAGACAGGCTTCATAATTCTTAATTCTCCCGAAACCCTTAACTCCTTAACTCTTGATATGGTTAAAGACATATTAGATCAGCTAAAAAAATGGGCGGATGACCCATATCTTGCTGCCGTCAGTATAGAAGGAGCTGGAGAAAAAGCTTTCTGTGCAGGCGGCGATATCAGAGCCTTGTATGAATCAATGTTGCAGCATCCCGGCGGTCCTAACCCATTTTCTGAAGAATTCTTTGAACAAGAATATCGATTGGATTATATGATACATACTTACCCTAAACCTGTTATTTGTTGGGTGGATGGTTTAGCCATGGGGGGTGGTGTAGGACTGGTATTGGGAAGTGATTTTAAACTCAGCACAGAAAGAACTGGTTTTGCCATGCCCGAAATTGGGGTTGGTTTATTTCCTGATGTTGGCTTTACTTCTTACATAAATAAACTCCCAAAAGGAGTGGCCATGTTCTTGATGCTAACAGCAACAAAAATAAATGCTGCTGATACGCAAGCCATCGGTCTGACGGATTATTTTTTGCACAGCACAAAGAAACAAGAATTTGATAAGAAACTTTCTGGAATCAACTGGATGAAAGACTCTTTTTCTAACGTGCACCTTATAAGTTCATTATTGGAGTCATTAGAGCAAAAAGAAGGATTGGGCCTTGAGTCGGAAATTAAACCAAGACTAAAGAAAATAGAGTCTTTGATGGATGGCAGCTCTTTGCGTGAAGTTTCAGAGAATTTATTACATCTAAAAACAGATGATTCATGGCTACAAAAAGCTGTCAGAGGATTTGAAGGAGGAAGCCCTACTTCAGCTTTCATCATATGGGACCAATGCGTAAGAGCTGCAGAATTGAATCTAAAAGAAGTTTTCCAATACGAGTTAGACTTAGCCATACAAGTTACAAGACACCCTGATTTCACTGAAGGCATTAGAGCTGCGATTATTGAAAAAGACAACAATCCTCAATGGAAATATGATGAGATAAATAATGTACCCACAGAATGGATAAAAGAACACTTGGAACCTGCGTGGGATGTAAACCCTTTAGAGGACCTTTAACTAAGGAGTGAGAATGAACAAAATTGGATTTATTGGATTGGGCAACATGGGAGGTCCTATGGCTTCAAATCTTGTTGCCTCAGGATTAAGCGTTACTGGTTATGATCTAAATGAAGAAGCAAATCTTCTTGCCAAAGACAACGGCATACAAATTTCCTCTAATATTGAGTCTCTAATTGAAGACATCGATGTCTTGATTACCATGCTGCCTGCAAGCGAACACGTGGAGAAGGTCTATTTAGGAGAAAATCTACTGGATAAATTAGATAAATCTATTTTGATAATTGATTGCTCAACTATAGCCCCTGAAATCTCTGTAAAAGTTGCTTCAGCTGCAAAAGAAAAGGGACTTGAGATGATTGACGCCCCTGTTTCTGGTGGGGTTGCTGGAGCTCATGCTGGAACATTAACTTTCATTACCGGGGGCTCTCCAAAAAGCATAGAGCTTGCAACACCTGTGCTTAAAAAAATGGGAAATCAAGTCCTCCACGCTGGCAATAATGGATCAGGTCAGATAGCAAAGATCTGTAATAATATGTTACTTGCTGTCCATATGTGCGGGACAGCAGAAGCTATTGCTCTGGGTGTAAAAAATGGTCTTGATCCAAGCGTTATATCTAAAATTATGCAAAGCAGTTCTGGAAATAACTGGTCTTTGGAGAAATACAATCCGTTTCCAGGAATAATGCCTAACGCGCCTTCTAGCAATGAATACAAAGGAGGGTTTTTAAATAAACTGATGTTAAAGGACTTAGGTTTGGCAGCACAAATCTCTAAAAACTCTGACGCAGAGACTCCCATGGGAGATAAAGCACGGGAACTTTATGAAGAACTATCAGAGTTAGGCTTAGGAGAATTAGACTTTTCAAGCATTCAAAAGAAATACAATAATTAAATCAATATTACTATTCTGTTAGTCCTGGTGTTAGAAGCTATAATACGTGTTCAAGTATTATCTAAAATTTAAAAGGAAGAAAAATGAATTTTACTTCAGTTATGAAATCAACTTTTTTTGCTTTATTCCTTCTTTCTTCTTCTTTTAGCTTCGCTGACGATTCATTAAAGGGCCTTGAAATAGCAATCAAAGCAGATAAAACATCTGATGGATTTGTTGATAGCCAATCAACCATGGAGATGCAGCTAACAAACAGAAAAGGCAATGTTGTAACTCGAAAGATGAAATCAAAACGACTTGAAATGAAGGGCGATGGAGATAAATCTCTTATAATCTTTGAGAGCCCAAGGGACGTTAAAGGAGTCGCTATTCTTAGCTTTTCTCATAAGACTTCAGCTGACGATCAGTGGCTCTATTTACCAGCTTTAAAAAGAGTAAAAAGGATTGCTTCAAAAAATAAATCAGGGCCTTTTTTAGGAAGTGAATACACCTTTGAAGATTTATCTTCTCAGGAAGTAGAAAAATTTTCTTACCTTTTTTTAAGAGATGAAGATCTTGATGGCCAGCCCAATCATGTCATTGAAAGAACCCCTTTAGATCCTTACTCAGGTTACACCAAGCAAATTGTTTGGATAGATAAGAAAAATTTTCTTGTTCAAAAAGTGGAGTACTACGACAGAAAGTCTTTTCACCTAAAAACAGGAACCTTCTCAGGCTACAAGAAATATTTAGATAAAATCTGGCAAGCTTCACGCATGGAAATCGTTAATCATCAGAACAAAAAAAAGACTGTGTTAATTTTTAAAGATATTGCTTATAAGACCGGACTGTCAGATAAAGATTTTTCTCAAAATAGTTTAAAAAGATCTAGATAAATGCAACCAATAAAATTAAATATAAGTGTGAAAACATTTATTTTTTTAATTCTAGCTATATTTTCTGCAACTTCATATGGAGAAATAGAGTTATTGGGAGAAGCGTCCATCGAGATAAGAAGTTTTCAAAATGAAGGCCTTTTTGGCCAAGAAAAAAATCATTCTTCCTTCACCTTTTCTCCAGAACTCTACTTTGAATCAGAGAATGGAAAAGATTTTTTTTCCATCAAACCTAAATTCAGGAAAGATGCTGAAGACAATGAAAGAAATCTTGAAGACCTTCAAGAGTTTCAATGGACGCACGTAGGTAAAAATTATGAAACCAAGATAGGTATAAGAAAGGACTTCTGGGGAGTGACAGAGACAGTTCATAGAGTAGATATACTTAACCAGACGGATTCGGTGGATGGCTTCGATGGCGAAGATAAATTAGGCCAGCCAATGATAAATCTATCTCTAGAAAGAGAATGGGGGGTGTTGGATCTATATGCGCTTATAGGGTCTCGTGAAAGAACTTTTGCAGGCGAGAAAGGCAGGTTAAGAACTCCATTTATAGTGGATACCCATAATCCTATGTATGAATCCAATGAAGAAGAGAACAGAATCGATTTTGCCGTAAGGTGGAACCATTACTTCAATGATCTTGAATTGGCTATTTCCCACTTCTCTGGAACCACCAGAGAGCCTTTGTTGATTCCCACTCCAGAAGGCAACTCTATAAAACTATTGCCTAAGTACGATCTCATCGATCAAACGGGATTGGAGGCTTTGTATATTATAGAGGGGTGGGTCTTAAAACTTGAGGCGATTACTCGTTCAGGTCAAGACGATAGGTTTACAGCTTTGACAACCGGTTTTGAGTACACGCAAACGGGGATTTTTGACACCTCTCTGGATCTAGGTTGGATTATTGAGCTCAATCATGATGACAGAGAAGACCATTCTCCGCACGCAATAGGAACCAGATTTTCCTTCAATGATATTGATGACAGCCAGCTCCTCTTGGGTGTCTTATGGAATGAATCTACCGGGGAAACTAATGTCTTTATCGAAGGTTCAAAGCGAATCGGGGCCAGAACCAAATTAAGTATTGAGGGTGTGATTTTTAACGGAGGGAAAAAGGTCGAAAGAAATAATTTTGACTTTAATAATGTTAACCCTTTAGATTTCCTGCAAGAAGAAGATTTCTTGAGAATGGAACTAACTATTTTCCTATAGAAGATTATGAATACAACAAAGAATTTTACTGAAACTTGTGCAGAAAAAATAATTCAGTACAGATATTTATCAATACTCTTTTGTTTAATCCTCTTAGTAACCTCTTTTCGTGGGGTTGGCGGGATTGCTTTCTCACCCGATACAGAGCAATTTTTTCCCGAAGATTATCCTATAGCCGAAAACCATCTTCAGATTGAAGATACTTTCTATTCTAGTGATAGCGTTATTATTGCGCTCGGCGTTGATGAAGGAACAGTATTTGAACCTCGAATACTAAATTTAATTGAAGAAATTACCAATAAAGCCTGGAGCACACCTCATTCAATAAGGGTTGATTCACTAAGCAACTTCTCTTTTGTAAGGGCAGAAGGTGACGACCTTATAGTCGAGCCATTTATTGAAGAATCTCTTCAATGGAACCAGGAGAAAATTAATGAAAGATCTGCTCTGATAGAAAAAGAAGAACAGGCGTACGGAACTATTCTGTCAAAAGACAAACAAACAACGTTCATCAATATAAGTATTGATGCCCCAAAAGATGACGTAGAAAAAGAATATGCAGAATCCATGGAACATATTTTTGCTTTTATGGATCCTTTAAAAGAAGATTATCCAGAGGCGGACATAAGATACGCTGGTATTGTTTACGTGGAATATTTAAGTCCGTTAATAATAAAAGCTGAAATGCCCATCCTTATCCCAACTTTACTGTTTGTAATTTTATTATCACTTTTTATCTTATTGAGAAACGTAGCAGCAGTAATAGGCTCTCTGATGGTTATTGTATTCAGCGTGATCGCCTCGGTGGGAATACTGGGTCATTTTAATACCACTGTGTCGCAACCATTCTTAATGGTTGTCATAGTGGTGGCGACGTTAGCCGTAGCTGACTGCGTTCATTTATTTAACGTCTATTTTCAAAGTAAGTTAGAGAAAAGTACCAAGGATTCGATTATTAAAAGTTTGCAGTTAAATCTAGAACCTTTACTGCTGACTTCTCTGACAACATCGATAGGGTTTCTTTGTTTGAACCTGGCTCCAATACCTGCACTTAGAGTTGTAGCGAACGGTATAGTTATCGGCGTTTTAGCTGCGTTTATATTTTCTATATTCTTTCTTGCTCCATTAATGAGCTTTTTTAATGTTAAAGCGTCCAGTCAAATTGAGAATCAAACAAAACTATCGAGAAGAGTTGGTCAATTTAGCTTAAAAAACAGAAAAAAAATTATTTGGTTAGTGCCTCTATTTTCAATCTTCTTTATGTCTTTTATTCCTCTCAATGAAACTAAAGACAATCCAATGGAATTTTATTCGGATAGATTCACATCAGTAACAGAAGACACGAAGTGGCTTGCAAAAAGGCTTGGAGGAACCTTTTTAGTAACTTATGAATACGTTAGTGAAGATCTAATCAGTGACCCTGAATACTTACGTCAGTTGGATGACCTTACAAGTTGGTTGGAAAAACAAGACGAAGTTCTATCGGTAAATTCATTATCTAAAATAATTAAGAACCTAAATAGAACACTTAACGGAGATGATCAATCATGGTACGTCATTCCTGAAGACTCTGAATTAATTGCACAATATTTATTCTTCTATGAAATGTCACTTCCTTTTGGTCTTGATTTAGCAAGTTCCATTAATCAAGAAAGGACTTCTACGAAGATCACAGTTTCTCTAAAAGAGATAGACAGTAAAGCGTTCATAAAATTTTACGACAAGGTAGAAAACTACGCCAACCTATCTATTGTGTCTGGTAATTTATCTGAAGGCGGGGGAACGAGATCCGTTATGTCTTTCATGGGCATGATTCTTGCTGAGCAACTCTTATATGCGCTTATTATCGGATTTGTTGTCATTACTTTGACCATTGCACTCTTTTATCGATCCTTAAGCACAGGACTCATAACTGCAATTCCGAATGTACTGCCCATAGGGGTAGCTTTTGGGATCTGGGGCATCTTTAGCTCAAACGTTAGTATGCTTGTTAGCCTTGGTATAGGTTGTACCCTGGGAATAGTCGTAGATTTTTCTGTTCATTTTTTGAGCAAATATTTACACGCAAGGCGAGACTTAGGTCTTACTGCAGAAGAGTCAATTCTTTATGCATTTGAAACTGTTGGTTTTCCTTTAACCATAATGACGGTTTCATTGTGTTTAGGTTTTGCTGTTCTTCTGCTGGCCAGCTTTATGCCTCTTCGTGGCTTTGCTGGTATTACAATGGTTTCCTTTGTGGCTGCTTTGATCATTGATCTTTTACTTTTCCCAGCGATTCTAATAGCCTGGGATGGTAAGAAAAAATACAATTAAATACGAAAGGTGTGCATAAAGAATAGACTATAAAATATAGTGTGTTCGATAATAACCAAGAGAAGAAACATGGGAATATCATCAGACTTTAAATACTCGAAATCTTTTATGACTATTAATGGTAAGAATTTAGCTTACGTTGATTCAGGTGAAGGAGACCCAATAGTCTTCTTGCACGGCAATCCTACCTCCTCTTACTTATGGAGAAACGTCATGCCTCACCTTGAAGGAATGGGTCGCTTGATTGCACCCGATCTGATTGGCATGGGAGATTCAGACAAGCTGGATAACTCTGGGCCAGGTCGATACACGTTCATCGAACATACTGAGTATTTATATGCATTGCTTGAAGAACTGGATCTCAACAGCGTTACTTTAGTTATTCATGACTGGGGTTCTGCTCTAGGATTTAACTGGGCTGCTCTAAACCCAGATAAGATAAAATCCATTGTCTATATGGAAGCAATAACTGGACCGATTGAGTCATGGGATGACTGGCCCGAGCAAGCAAGAAATATATTTCAACTCTTCAGATCAGATGCAGGAGAAGAATTAATTTTAGAGAAGAATTTCTTTGTTGAGAGGGTGTTCGCGGGAGATGTTGGCATGCACAGAGCTCTTGAAAAACAAGAATTAGATGCCTACATTAAACCGTTCGAAAAAGAAGGTGAATCAAGGCGTCCGACGCTGACCTGGCCTAGACAAATTCCTATAGAAGGAGAGCCAACAGAAGTGGTTGAAATAGTAAAAAATTACGCTAAATTTATGAGCGAAACGCAATTACCTAAATTATTTATAAACGCAGATCCTGGTTCAATTCTTATTGGAAAACAAAGGGAAGTAGCGAGAAAGTGGCCCAATCAAAAAGAAGTCACTGTAAACGGAGGCCATTTTATTCAAGAAGTATCTCCGGATGAAATAGGAGAATCTATAAAAGATTTTCTAATCGGTCTCAATAAGTAGTTCTGGTTCCTTTTCATTTGATCTTGTCATGCTGGGAATGATAAATAAGCAGGGAATTAATATTATCGAACCAAGGATAAAGGACCCAGCGTAACCAAAAGCCGCGAAGCTCATAGGAGCAATTTGATTGCCTATTAATGTTGAAAAGTTAGCGAGCCCCATAAAAACACCAAAATTTGTTGCACTAGTTCTAGTAACGCATAACGACATTAGTAGAGCAAACATGATGACTTGAGAACCCACAACCGCTATATCCACTCCAAGTAAAATTAAAAACCCATTTGAAGCTATTAACTCAACATCAGCTGTTCCTAGAAATAAATACAACAACAACTCTAAAAAAACAAAACCTAACAATAAATATCTACTGCCATAGAAAGATACACCCACACCAACCAATAAGCCTATAGCTCCTCCTGTCCACATTCCCCATGGTCTTGCGGCCCCTATCTGCTCCCCCGTCCAAGCTAACTCTTCGATAAAGAACTTATTAAAAAGGACATCATAAATACCAACACTAATTCCGCTTATTGTCATGAAAAGAAGTGCCCAAAGAGCAGGCTTAGTGTTAAACCCCTGCAGGATTTCAGATATTAATTCTTTTAAAGGCATCCTGTTCGCCTGCCTCACCTCTTCTTTTGAACCAACCTTATGATCTAGTTCTTGTGATAAGAGAGGAACTAGCATTATGAGGCCTATCATTGCCATCAAAACCAACAGGCCGGCACTAACGCCAAAGCTCAAATATATCGCAACAGAAGCCGATAACCCTATGCCTTTTGCAAAAACCTTACTACCCCACATCAGTCCATTGGCTTTTCCTAAAGCCTTTTTTTCAAGGCTATCAGCAGCCAATGCATCAGTAGCGATATCTTGAGTTGCTACAAATAGATTATGTATGGCTAAGATGATTGCCATGCTCATGGAGTACTGTCCATTTTCAATAAAGAAAAGAGGAACTAAAGATAAAATCATTAATAGCTGACTTAGTAATATCCAGAACCTTCTTCTACCAAATCTAAGGACCGTAAATCCATCCACAAAAGGTCCTAAAAGAAATTTAATCGTCCACGGTATCATTGTTATGGATAACAAAGATGATATCTCCAGAATAGAAGCCCCTTGAACAGTTAAATAGGTTGTCAGGCCAAACCCTAGAAAACCTGCAGGAAGACCTTGAGCAAAATAAAGAGCACTTAAAGAGAATAAGTGCCACGGAGATCCGTAAGCCAGTAATCTAGAATTTTTCATTTATCAATGGTTCTGTGTAAGCTTTTCTTATGAATTAAAAGTATCGTTAATTAATTGATAGGATTCTTGTCTAGCAGAAAAAGGCTCGCATATTGTAATGATTTTTAGCTCCTCTGGAACCACTTTGTCTAAAAGAGGCTTTAATTTATCTTTTACTAAAGTGGGCGATCCTACAAAGGTTCGATTATCTGATTCAGTAACTGATTCAGCGTTTATCTGACTTCTTGACTCTTCCATGGTTGGGAAGGCAGAAAATTTTCCTACTTGGCTGTTCTTTCTCCAAAGAGCAGCACTCGAAGCCAGTTCTTCGGCACGTTTATCAGTTTCAGCACAAATACTAAAAACTCCTAGACTGATTCTTGGAAATTCTGAGAATGCTGAAGGGACAAAATTTTTCCTGTAAATCTCAGCCAAGTGCAAACAATCTTGATTGATAAAATAAGCCAAAGACATAGGAAGACCAAACTGTGCTGCGTATTCAGCACCTTGTTGAGAAGAAACTAGAAGCCAAACTTCAGGTAAATTACCTAAACCAGGCGTGACGCTAACGCTTTCAAAAGATTCTGTTGAAGAGATTTCTCCTGAAAGAAAGGATCTTAAATCATTCATCTTTGTAGGGAAAAATTCAGGGCCTGTTGTCTTTGAACCATAAGCCAAAGCTCCAGCTTGATAAGGATCGCTGCCCGGCGCCCTCCCGAGTCCTAAATCAATACGTTTTGGAAACATAGATTCTAAAAGACGAAAATTTTCTGCAACTTTATAGGGACTGTAATGCATCAACATGACCCCTCCTGAACCAATACGAATCTTTTTAGTGGCTGCAGCCAATCGAGGCATTAAAATTTCAGGCGAACACCCTGCAAACGAAGTAGAGCCGTGGTGCTCAGCAACCCAAAATCTATTTAGCCCAATGGAGTCAGAGAACTCTGCTAAACGAAGTGTTTCCTCAATAGCCTGATTGGCGTCGGTATTGGTAAAAATTGGAGACTGATCAACCACACTAATCTTCAAACTACTGCCCTTATAATTTATATAACTTTGACTAATAACATTCCTGTTAAATTATAACAGTTTCAACAGTTTACTATTATGAGTTTAGGGTATAAGTTAAAGAATAATTTATAGAAAAAGATGCGAACCCCTATAAAAAAAATATTTACATTTGACCCATTCGAAGAGAAGAAAGAAAGACAAATTCATCAAGTTCAGAACTTAATTTGGGGAGAATGGACAAAAGAATTAAGAGAAAATGAAGAGATTCTTGATCCAGTATCAGGTGAAATTTTTCTAAGAGTTCCTAATACTACTGATTTTTCAGAATATATTAAAAATTTTGATAGATGCCCTAAAAGTGGCCTTCATAATCCTATTAAAAACCCCGATAGATATTTAATGTTGGGTGAAGTTTCTAGAAATGCTTCAAGAATCCTGAAAGAAAAGAGTGTTGAGCAATACTTTTGTAAACTCATACAAAGAGTCATGCCTAAAAGCAAAAGCCAATGCCTTGGTGAAGTTGAAGTAACAAGGGTATTTTTAGAAAATTTTTCCGGAGACAATGTTCGCTTTCTTGCTAGGAGTTTTTCTAATCCTGGTAATTATCTTGGTCAAGAAACTTCTGGTTACCGATGGCCATTTGGATCCGTTTGCATAATAGCTCCTTTTAATTTTCCTTTAGAAATACCCGTATTGCAAGTTATGGGTGCTTTGTTTATGGGGAACAGACCTCTGGTTAAAGTCGACTCAAAAGTCAGCGTTGTGTTTGAACAATTTTTAAGACTCTTAATACATTGTGGCCTACCTGCTTCCGATGTTGATTTCATAAATTGCAAAGGAGAAGTTATGGGTGAACTAATAAAAAGAAGTAAAAATCAAATCAGACTGCTTCAGTTCACAGGTTCCAAAGAGGTAGCTCAGCGATTAAGCCTAGAGACTTTTGGAAAGATAAAAATTGAAGATGCAGGCTTTGATTGGAAGATAATTGGGCCCGATTATGACCCCAAATGGGCTAAACATGTAGCCTGGCAATGCGACCAAGATGCTTATAATGCCTCTGGTCAAAAATGTTCGGCTCAAAGCTTTCTGTTTGTTCATAAGAATTGGGAGAAAGATCTTTTGCCGAGACTTAAAGAATTAGCTTCAAAAAGAAAACTGGAGAATCTAGGTATTGGTCCTATTTTAACTTGGACTAATCAGCAAATTACAGAACATATTGATTGTTTGCTGACCATACCTGGTTCAAGAATCTTATTCGGCGGTAAGAAATTATTAAACAACACCATACCTCCTATTTATGGTTCTTATCAGCCTACAGCTTTAGAAATACCTATAGAGAAAATTTTGGGAGATCATTTTGAAATAATAACCAAAGAAGTCTTTGGGCCATTCCAAATTATTGTCGTCTACGAAGATAAGGACATGAAGATTGTTAAAAAGACTTTAGAAAATATTTCTCAAAACTTAACTGCAGCAATAGTAAGTAATGATATTTTATTTCAACAGGAAATATTGGCCAGTACGGTAAATGGAACAACTTATAGTGGAATGAAAGCCCGTACTACGGGAGCTCCTCAAAACCATTGGTTTGGTCCTTCTGGAGATCCGAGATCTGCAGGAATAGGAACGCCAGAGGCAATAATTAGTACCTGGAGCTCACATAGAGAAATTATTAAAGACGTAGGTCCTTTGTAGGTTTATAGACCAACTGGTTTCCCGTCTACAACCTGATCTAAATATTCGGACATTCCATAACCAACTATGCCCTTGTATGTGTATTCGGTCATGCCTTCTGAAATTCTAGTGGTTAACATTTTTCCTTCTGGATTTTCACGTCTATTTCTAAGCGGAATAAGTGACAACACTTTGCCTTCTATCTCGTATTCGTCCTTGTCTGTTTTCGCCCAAGCTTTGAAGCTAGTATGAAAATAGTCTTCATCATATTCGGTTTCAATTCTGCAATCTTTAATGGTTTGATATTCTCCATCTACCAAGACAATCCCGCCACGCTTTTCTGAGTCCTCATTTTGATGAACAATACTTAACATAAAACCAATTTCGTCGTTAATGTTTATCGTTAACCACCTATACCACTCAATGGCTTGCCAATAACGCGGACCCCAACTCTTATCTCTAAGACCAAGTCCTTGTATAGCCCACTCCTCATCTCCTACTTTGATGGTGCCAACACCGGAAGTGTGTTGCTCGTAGTGAGCTTTAGAAAAACTCTTTTCTGGGTCTGAATTCATAGGAGATCCATCTTTACGAACTGCTTGACCACCAAACATTGGGGATATTCCTTCAATTTGAATATTAACTTCGCAAGGCTGCGTAATGTTAGATTTAAATGCTTTTGCAGGATCCATCATTTGTTTTGGGTCTTCTAGAATCAACAACTTACCAGTGTAAGAAACTGCAAGTTTTTTAAAAGGCTCTAGAACCTTAAACTCCATTCCTCCGGCATTAAATAGCTCATTAGTGTCAATACTTGGTCTGCCAAACATAAAACCTACTTTTCCGTCTGGTAGGTATAAACAGCAGGTCATTTCCGCGTAACCTTCGTTGGGTCTATTTCCTAATCTAAACCACCCGCCTATCTTTGATGAGTGATCAAAGACATTGAAATACATACTCTCGTTATAATTACTGACTTCATCTGGGATATGATTAAACTCATCTTCTGGCTCTAGTTTTATTATTATTTCGCTCATTTTTTCTCTTTATTCTTGTGTTGCTCTATGGCCCAGTTTACATGCTCTTTTACTATCTCTGAAGGATCATCTTTCTTTGAATGGAGAACCCTTAAAACTTCAACGGAAGACTCAGCATTTCCCAAAGCAATAGCTATATTTCTTAACCAGCTTTCATAGCCTGCACGCCGTATAGGAGAGCCCTGTGTTTTTTCCAAGAATTCCTCTTCTGACCACATGAAAAGGTTCGATAAATCTATGTCATCTAGATTGTGTCTAGGTTTAAAATCAACTTCGTCCGTGATCTTTAAAAATTTATTCCAAGGACAGAATATCTGACAATCATCACAACCAAAAATTCTATTACCCATCATTGGTCTTAATTCTTCTTTAATAGAGCCTTTGTATTCAATGGTTAAGTATGAAATACATTTTCTTGCGTCCAATTGATTTGGACCTTCAAAAGCTTTTGTGGGACATACGTCCATGCAAGATGTGCAAGACCCGCAATGGCTTACAATTTCTGGCTCATCAATAGGTAGCTCCAGATCCGTGTATATTTCACCAAGAAAAAAATAAGAACCGGCATTCTTGTTTAAAAGAAGAGTATTCTTGCCAATCCAACCGAGGCCTGCCTTTTGAGCTAAAGCTTTTTCTAATACCGGGGCACTGTCTACAAAAACTCTATTCTCATGGGAAGAGTGAGCTTTAATTTTTGAGACCAATTTCTTTAATCTTGATCTCATGATTTTATGGTAATCTCTTCCCCTTGCATAACCTGACACAAAGGCTTTCTTGTCTTTTTTTAACAACTCCAATCCGTTGTAATTTTCAGGCAAGTAATTCATCGACAAGGAAATAATTCTTTTTGTTCCTTCGACCAGCTCTGCGGGTTGAGATCTTTTCTTCCCGTGCTTTTCCATGTATTTCATTTCACCGTGATAATCTTTCTCGAGCCATTTTTCTAAGTACCTTTGATCTTGGGAAAGATCAATGTCAGTAATGCCTATCGAGCTAAAACCAAGTTCAGAAGACCAAAGCTTGATCTGCTCTGCTAAGAGAGAAAGATCTTTTTTGGTCAATAAATTATTCATGTATTAATTAGTGGAGAAAGTAAGCAAAGGCTATAATTTTAACTACAAATTTTTATATAGAAAACTTATGCAACTTTATACCTCCAAACAAACTAGGAAAATAGATAATTTAGCAATTAAGCAAAAAGATATCAGTGGATATTCCTTAATGCAGGATGCTGCAGAATTCTCACTTAACGTATTAATACAAGAATGGGGAAAAGCTGATCAAGTTGTGGTGTTTTGTTCTAAAGGAAAAAACTCCGGAGATGGCTTTTTGTTAGCAAGCTATGCCAAAGAGTTTGGTCTCGATAGTTTGATTGTTCTTTCTTGTCCAATAAAAGATATCTCGGGTGTAGCCAAGAAAGCATTTGAAGAAGCTAAAGAATCCGGCGTTTCGGTTGTCAGTTTTAATTCGTTAAATAAAATAAAGATTACTAAAAACGCGGTCATTGTCGATGCACTGATTGGCACTGGTCTCAAAGGAGAAGTCAGAAGCTCCATAAAAAAAGCTATTCAATCCATCAATAAGCTCAGTTTAAAAAACCCTGTTTTATCTTTAGACGTTCCATCGGGTATTTGTTCAGACACAGGGAAAACGAAAGGCGTAAGTGTTGTTGCGGACACTACGGCTACTTTTGTAGGCCAAAAAAGAGGTTGCTTTACTTCAGAAGGTCGTTCTTGCTCAGGTGAAATATTCTTTTCAGATCTTAATATTCCAAAAAGTGTCTCTTCTAAAGTAAAGTCAGAATGTTCTCTTTTGGATATGGAAAACCAAATAGATAAAATTATCTTAAGAGATCTTAATTCTCACAAAGGTAATTTTGGTCACGTGCTCGTGGTGGGCGGAAATAGCGGTTACGGCGGAGCAGGCATCCTCGCAGCAAAAGCCGCAGCGTATTCGGGTGCAGGGTTAGTAGGACTGGCAACTAAACCTGAACATGTTGGACCTAGTATTGTTTCATGCCCTGAAGTTATGGCCATTGGGGTTAATTCTGGCCAAGACTTAGAATCTTATCTAGAAAACCCTAACGTAATAGCCATAGGGCCTGGCTTAGGTCAAACGGCCTGGTCGGAACAATTATTACAAAGAGTCTTTATTGAAGCTGACAGAAGACAAGTTGCAGTTATTTTAGATGCGGATGCATTGAACCTTTTGTCCACTCTTAAATTATCAACCAAGAGACCGGACAATCTGGTTATCACCCCTCATCCAGGAGAAGCAGCTCGACTGCTTGGAAAAACAATACATGAAATAGAATCCGATCGATTTAAGTCAGTTGCACTTCTGCAAGAAAAATATAACGCCGTGGTTGTTTTAAAAGGATCAGGTTCTCTGGTTTGTTATAAAAAATCAGGTCTTCAAAAAATTGGTGTGTGTAATGCAGGAAACCCCGGTATGGCCACTGGTGGAATGGGGGATATTCTGACCGGCTTAATCGCGGGTTTATTAGCGCAAGGCTTGAACACTTCTGATGCTGTAGAAATGGGCGTGGATCTCCATGCCAAATCAGCTGATCTAGCTTCATTGGAAGTGGGTGAAATTGGTTTACTTCCAAGTGATGTTTTGGAAGAGATTAGGTATTTATTGCAATATGACTAAAGAATTAAAAACTCTTCATGAAGAGCAAACCATTAGTGCTGGAGAAGATTTCTCTAAGGTTTTAACTTTGAAGAAAATTGACAGAGCACTCGTAATATTTCTAGAAGGCGACTTAGGTGCAGGTAAAACAACCTTTACAAAGGGGATTATGCGTGGACTTGGGCATAAAGGATTGGTAAAAAGCCCCACTTATAACTTAATAGAAATCTATGAAACAGAGCATTTAAAGATATTCCACTTTGACCTCTACAGAATAAAAGACCCTTATGAGCTAGAAGAAATCGGAATAAGAGAATACCTTGAAGAACCGTTGTCAGCTTGTATCTTTGAATGGCCCATAAACGCCAAGTCTTTATTGCCAAAACCCGACTATCAGGTAAGCATAAAACACTTAAACGAAACTGAATCCGAAAGCAGAAAAATTAGCATCCAATAATCAATACTATTATGAAATTACTTATCCAATTAATTCTTGTTTTATCAATCAATACAATCTCTGCAGACGGCCATTCAGAAATTGCAGAAAGAACAAAATTAGAGGACTTGGTTTTTTGTTTTGTTGGCGACACTGGAGAGTTAACAGACACTCAGTCTCTGGTAGCTCAATCCCTCGCCCAATCAGACTGCAGTATGATCTGGCACACAGGAGATATTATTTATCCTTCAGGGATAGACGATGCAAATGACCCTGAATTTGATAATAAGTTTCTTACTCCCTTTAAAGAAATTTTAAATAAGGACATCCCTTTTTATCTCACGTTAGGAAATCATGATTATAAAAAAGATCCCTCAGGCTATATTGAAATAGCAAATAAAAATCCTTTAATCAATTACCCTAATAATTTCTACGTTGAAGAGTTTGGCCCGGTTTGCTTCTTCGCTCTGGACACTTCCATTTTTGATAAACTTTATTTTTTCTACAAAAGAAGAGGACAGATCGACTGGTTAAATACTGCGGTTGATTCACTAAAAGAAAAATGTCAGTTTTCAATTGGTGTTGCTCACCACCCTCTCTTCAGTTCAGGAGACAGAGAAAAAGCAAGTCCACAGCTAGCAACTTTCTTAGAGAAACATGTATTTGGAGTTATGGATATGTACATAACTGGACACAACCATGTCTTAGCCGATGAAGGAGATTTTCTAGGTACCACTCAACTGATTTCAGCAACCGGGAGTCTGCCTGGCGGCTCTCCAGAACAATCACCAGAAAATAAGTTTAATGTTGAAACACCTGGCTTCTTAAAGCTTCGATTTGTAACTCCCAATGAAGCAAATTACGAATTCATAAGTTCTGTAGACGGGAAATCTATCTGGGCAAACTCAAAGCAAGGACAGGGCTTAAGACCTTAAGCCTTATCTATTATTTTTATAATAAATAGAATATAAACAGTTATATATAGATTTTAGTTAAAGTAATTAACTAATCTTGATTCCACTAATTTAGATAATGCCAAAGATGAAGTGAGGCCCGGAGAAGCATACCCAAGAACACTGATAATTACTGCTCCGTTAAAGTCTTCCACATCAACCACGAAATCATCCAAGCCTTCCAATGTTGGTCTAATTCCTGCATACCCTGGAGATAAATCTTCCTCTTTTAATCCAGGCCAAAAAGCTTGGACAGATTGATGAAACTCGCTCTTTCTATCTTCAGATTGAGAGTAATCTATTTCAGAAATCTCATAAGCTGAAGGACCAAACCTAATGCCTTTCCCTAGGTCGATGGTCACATGCAGCCCTATGCTGTACTGAGTAGGAGTGGGATAAATCAAATGATTTAATTTTTCCTTACCTTGGTAAGTGTAGTACTCACCTTTTATGTATTTATTTTTAAATTTCTCTTCTTCGTAGATACTGTTGGCAATTTGGGTTGCGTTAATTCCAGCACAATTTATTAAATATTTTGTTTCTAAAATAAATTTCTCTTTTGTTTTTTTATCATGAATTAAAATTTCAAAACCTTTCCCGTTAGATTCAATGCTCAAACATTCATTGCCCAAAAGCACAGTTCCCTTTTCTTGCTCGAAGTCATTCCTTAAAGAATTCATAAAAGAGTGACTATCAAAAATTCCTGTGGAAGGAGAAAATAGAGACTCCTTTGAATAAATAAATGGGTAAGAATCTTTGATTGAATTGTCAAACTTTAGATCATGAACTCCACAGGAGTTTGCATTCTCAAAAATATTTTCTAACTTTTCAGTCTCTTCATCTGTGGTAGAAATAATAAATTTTCCGCACCGCATGTGTTGTATTTTTCTTTCCTGAAGATAGTCATAAAGCATTCTCTTTCCTTCTATGCACAACCTCGATTTAAGAGAATCTTTTTTGTAATAAATACCTGCGTGTATAACTTCAGAATTTCTGCTGGAAGTTTCTTGTCCAAGTGAAGAATTTCGTTCAACTATAAAAATATTTTCGAAACGTTTTGCTAGCCTACTTCCGATGGCAAGCCCGGAAACTCCTCCTCCTATTATGAGACAATCTGCGTTGTATCTTTCCATGAAATTATCTTTTTTTTCTTTGCTTTATGTATTTGCTTTTTCTATCTTAACCAACTTATATTACAAGCTTGGTAAAAAAGAACCCTTTTATAGGTTAAAACTTGAATAAAATAGTATTTTGATGAGTATTCGATACGGCATTATAGGTACCGGCATGATGGGTTGCGAGCATATACGCAATTTAATGCAAATAGAGGGGGCAGAAGTCACTGCCATAGCCGATATTAGTGAAGAATCAAGAAATTGGGGGGTAAATGCCTGTACTGGAGAGTTTTTACCTAAAGTTTTCAATAATTATGAAGAATTGCTTGCGTGTGACGATGTGGATGCCGTTGTTGTAGCTACGCCTAATTTCACCCATATAGACGTAATGAGAGAAATCTTTAAAACGGACAAGCATGTTTTGCTGGAAAAACCCATGTGCACCTCTGTAGAAGATGCAAAAGAAGTAGTGCGATCAAGTAAAACACATAAAGGTGTTGTCTGGATAGGCCTTGAATATAGATACATGGCAACCATTTCTGCTGCTTTAGATAATTTGGAGGCTGTTGGAGACATTCGAATGTGCGCGATTAAAGAACATCGATTCCCTTTCTTAAAAAAAGTAAATAATTGGAATCGCTTCAATCGAAATACGGGCGGAACGCTGGTTGAAAAATGTTGCCACTTTTTTGACTTGATGAATCAAGTGATTCCCAGTGAACCGGTCAGTGTCTTTGCTTCTGGTGGACAAGACGTTAACCACCTTCAGGAGATCTACGAAGGTGAAACATCAGATATTCTTGACAACGCTTACGTCATTGTTAATTACGCCAACGGTGCGAGAGCTCTTCTGGATTTGTGTATGTTTGCTGAAGGCAGTGAACACGAGCAAGAAATATCTGTGACAGGAGATAAAGGTAAGATAGAAACGACCGTTCCGGGTAAAGAATTAATTATAAGTAAGAGATCCAGCAATAATTTTAAACGAGTTCCTATTGAATCTGATCCTCGCATAAAAGAACAAGGCTTTCATCACGGGGCAAGTTACTTAGAACATTTAGGTTTCTTGGATGCTATTAACAATCAAACCTCTCCTGCTGTCACGGTTAACGACGGTTTGATGTCAATCGTGTTGGGCATTGCTGCACAGCAATCCATAGAAACGGGGCAACTTGTAAAAATTAGCGATACACTGGCAGAATAAATCATGAGCTATCAATCAATTAAAGACATTCCTAACATTGGTTTTGGTTTGTGGAAAATCTCGAATGAAGTATGCGCTGACGTGGTTTACGAAGCCGTCAAGCAAGGGTATCGCCATTTTGATGCGGCGTCGGATTACGGGAATGAAAAAGAAGTGGGAATTGGCCTCAAGCGCGCCATGGATGAAGGCTTGTGTAATCGAGAAGACCTTTGGATAACTTCTAAATTGTGGAATACTTACCACCATCCATCTCACGTGCCGATGGCGCTCCATCGAACTCTAGAAGACCTTCAGCTTGAATATCTTGACCTCTATCTGATTCACTTCCCTATCGCCCTGGAATTCATCGATTTTGAAGAACGCTACCCTTCTGAATGGTTTTTTGAACCCGAAGCAAGTAATCCCGCCATGAAACTTGCCAAAATACCGCTTGCCGACACTTGGCATGCAATGGAGGAGCTTAAAGCAAATAAAAAGGTAAAACACATCGGAGTTTGCAATTACTCAACAGGCCTTTTAAATGACTTGATGAATTACTGTCAAACTCCGCCCGAACTTCTGCAAATAGAATCTCACCCTTACCTGTCGCAAGAAAATCTAATTCGCCTAGCAAAACAGCATGGACTTGAGGTGACTGCCTTTTCTCCTTTAGGATCACTTTCTTATGTTGAACTGGAAATGGCAGAACAAAACGAATCTATTTTGGATCAAAGTGTTGTTAAAGAAATTGCAGAACGTCTTAACTGCTCTCCTGTCCAAGTGTTATTACGATGGGGAACTCAACGAGGCACTTCAGTTTTGGCCAAGAGCATTAATGCTGAGAGGATGGCAGAAAATCTTGCTTCAAATAATATTGAACTTACCCCAAAAGACATGATGGCCATTTCAAATTTAAATAGAAACAGACGCTTTAATGATCCTGGAGATTTCTGTGAAGGTGCCTTCAACTCCTTCTATCCTATCTATGACTGAAGATACTTTTCCAAGCATTATCCGCAATGATGCTGGCTTAAATAATATATCGGAGGTAGTTAATTGGCTGACTAAAGAATCCTCTGTTCTAAAACTGGGCTTGTCTAATTCAGGAACAGTACTATTTCGAGGATTTCCAATTTTTACTCCAGAAGATTTTGATAGCTTCTCTTCTGCTTTTAACTACGGCAACTTTACCTACCAAGAATCTCTTTCTAATGCCGTTAGAATTAATAAAACCCCAAGAGTTTTTACGGCCAATGAAGCGCCTCCAGAGGTAGAAATCTTTCTTCACCATGAAATGGCCCAAACTCCTTCTTATCCAGAGAAGATTTTTTTCTGTTGTCTGTCTCCAGCAGCTGAAGGTGGAGCGACCCCTCTTTGCCGATCCGACAAGGTCTATGAAACTCTAAATGATAAACATCCTAAATGGGTATCAAAATTTGAATCCCTGGGTCTAAAATACACGACACTTATGCCTAATTCAGATGAATTGGCCTCTGGACAAGGTCGGGGGTGGCGCAGCACTTTGTCAGTTCAGGATAAAAAAGCAGCTGAAGAGAGACTTATAGAATTGAACTACACTTGGGAGTGGCAAGAAAATGGATCTCTACTAGCAACCACTCCTCCATTACCAGCCACCACGAAACTAACCGATGGAAAAATATCTTTCTTTAATCAAATTATAGCGGCTTACCGTGGCTGGAAGACTCAAGAGAACATGTCTTTACCTGCAGTCACTTTTGGTAATGGTGAACACATAGATGAAATCATACTCAATACTATTTCAGACATTGCTGAACGCTTCACCACTGCACTTGAATGGGAACCGGGAGATGTTGCGCTCGTAGACAATAAGCGAGTCATGCACGGACGCAACCCTTACAGTGGAAATAAGAAACGCGAAGTTGTTGTTTGTCTTGCAAGAGACAGCTAATTCAGTTAAAAATAAAGTACAAATAATAAAAAGGATTAATTATGCATAAGGCAGAAGATGTAGGGGTTTCGACAGAAAGGTTAAATCGCATTGGAGAAACAATGCGAAAGCTAATAGATGAAAAGAAAATACCTGGAACGGTTACTTTAGTTGCTAGAAAAGGAAAGGTTATTCATTTCGAAACGAATGGGTTGCGTGACGTAGAGAAAAACTTGCCCATGGAAAAAGATACTATTTTTAGAATCTATTCCCAATCTAAACCAATTACAGGTGCAGCTTTAATGATGCTTTTTGAAGAAGGGAAGTTTCTTATGACTGACCCTATCTCGAAATATCTTCCAGAGTTTTCAGATATGCAAGTTTGTATTGGCGAAGAGAATGGCAAAATGAAGACGGAAGCTGCTACTTCCCCTATTACCATTCAACAGCTTGCCTCACATACCTCAGGATTATCCTATTCTTTTATACCTGGACCTGTTGGAGCCATGTATATTGCAGAAGAAACTGAACGCGGTCTAGGTAATGTACCAAGTGCTGGAGGGGAGTTTTTCACCAGCGGTTCAAACAAAGTACCTTTTAATAATCTGCGAGAATGGACCAAAGAACTAACAGAACTTCCTCTGGTAGCTCAACCCGGAACTATTTGGAACTACAGTGTAGGCATGGATGTGTTGGGAGCCTTAATAGAGGAAGTGTCAGGAATGACATTTGGTGAATTCCTACAGGAAAGAATCTTCAACCCCTTGGGTATGGACGATACAGGTTTTATGGTGCCGGAAGATAAACTGAATAGGTTTTCAGCTAACTATGCACCTATTCCAGAAAATATGATGCTGATGGATGATCCTGAAAATTCAGGATATGGAACGCCACCTCAACTAGAGTCTGGAGGCGGTGGCTTGGTTAGTACTGTTGGGGATTATCTTAAATTTGCGCAGATGTTGTTAAATAGAGGTGAATACCAAGGAAAAAGATATTTGGGGAAAAAGACAGTTAAGTTCATGACTGCTAATCACATGGGTTCAGTAAGTGCTGATGAGGGATTAACTAACCTATTTAATATGCTTGGAAGTGGTTATAAGGTTGGAGGTATGGGATTTGGTATTACGGGATCGGTTGTTGTGAATCCCGCTCTTACAGGTCTGCCAGTTTCAAAGGGTGTTTACAGCTGGGGTGGTGCAGCAAGTACTCATTTTTGGATAGATAACAAAGAAGACCTTATAGGCATTGTTCATACTCAGCTTTTACCTGATGGAACATATCCTGTGAGAGAGCTTATGCAGTTAGCTACCTATCAAGCAATAATTGAATAAAAAAAATTAATCGTTCGCATGAAAACAAACTAATTGCTCTCCAATTTCTTCGTACCTTATGAAGGGGTTATGCTCCACTCCATCAGCTTGTTCTTTAAAAGCATAGAGTTCTTTAATTAATACCTACTGCAAATCCCCAATAGTTATACCCGGCAACCTTTGGGGTGTTAGGTAAATACATTTGATCTAATTCAATAATCTTATAACCAGAATCTTCAAGTATGGAGGGTATATCTCTGTTTAAATGACAACCTCCTGAAAATTTTCCCCAGATTGGGTCAATTCTTGACTGCCACTTAGCAATATTTACATCGGGAGCTATTCCATGCTCACAAAAAATTAATTTTCCCGTGTCTTTTAGCACTCTCTTTATTTCGATATTAGCCCTAATAACTTCTGGAATTGTACACATCGTGTAGGTTACTAGCGCGGTATCAAAATAATTATCAGGTAAAGGAATCTCCTCAGCTCCGCCAGATATAAATTTAACATCTAAATCCAGATTTTTTGCGGTTTCTTTAGCCATGGAGCTTAATTCTTCTGAAGGGTCAAGGCCCCAAATCTGAGTAACTTTAGAATTATCGTAGAAAGGTAAATTGAGTCCAGAACCAATACCTACTTCCAAGACTATACCTTCTGCATAAGGAACAACTTTTTTTCTTTGATACTCAACGGGTTTTGAACCGCAGGCACAATTTAAAAATTTTGGTAGTACATATTTATCATATAAACTCATTATTCCAATCTAATACTTGATTTAAATAAAGGCAAATAAACTATGAAAGAAAATTTACAAGGCAAGGTTTGTTTAATAACTGGAGCCACAAATGGAATAGGAGAAGAAGCAGCAAAACAAATTGCCTTAATGGGAGCAGAAATTGTTTTCATAGCCAGAAGCCCTGCTAAAGCAGAAGAATTAAAGCAATCTCTTAAATCTTTAACCGGCAGAGAGTCAACATCCATAATCGCTGATCTTTCTTCACAAGAGGAGGTTAAAAGAGCCGCATCTGAATTTTTGTCAATGAACAAGCCTCTTAATATATTGCTAAATAATGCAGGGATTATGAATACCTCGCGAAAGGAAACCGTTGATGGCCTTGAAGAAGTCTTCTCGGTGAACCATCTGGCGTATTATTCATTCACGTTAATGTTAATGAACAAGTTAATTGAAAGTGGTCCAAGTAGAGTTGTAAACGTAGCTTCAGGAGCACATATGTTTGTAAAAGATATGAACTTCGACGACCTCCAATCTGAAAAAGAATATAAAACTATGCAAGTCTATGGAAGATCAAAACTTGCCAATATATTGTTCACTAGAGAACTGGCTGAAAGATTAAAAGGAAAAGGAGTGACTGTGAATTGCCTCCATCCAGGATTTGTGAATACTGGCATCGGTTCAAACAATAGTCCAACAATGGGTAGAATCTTAATGACTCTCGCCAGACCTTTTAGTAGAAAAACAGATAAGGGCGCTGAAACTTCTATTTATCTGTGTGTTTCTCCAGAAGTAGAAAATGAAACGGGAGAGTATTTTTATGACTGCAAAAAAGAGAAAATTTCTGCAGCGGCTAGTGATAAAGAAAATGCCACGAAGCTTTGGGAAGTGAGCTCTAAACTAACTGGAATTGATCTATTAGATTAAAGAAATAGGATCAACATCCACAGACCACCTAACTTTTTTGCTAGTTGAAGGCATGTATAAGATTGTTTGAGTCAAATCCAAGAATTCATGCAAAGATTTTCTACTTCCAGAGAAAATATTTATTTCCCACCTAAACACACCTGATTTTTTTTCCATAACGGCAGGCAATGGACCAACTACTCTTAAATCTTTTGGTAATTTTTTTACCTTACTAGCTGCTTCTAATAGATTGATTATGAAATCTCTGGAAACGTAACTGTTTGGTGACTCGGATTGTATTTTAGCTTGGAAAGAAAACGGGGGTGTTTTAGCAGATTTCCTTTCTTCCAAAAGATTTAAAGCGAAAGACTGATAGCTCCCCGTTATTAGTTCTTCTATTTGAGGATGTTCAGGGCAATAGGACTGAAGAATAACTTTGCCTGGCTTTTTATCCCTGCCTGCCCTGCCAGCAACCTGAGTCATCAATTGAGCTACTCTTTCACTGCCCCTAAAATCTGCACTGAATAAACCTGAGTCCGCATCAAGAATTCCTACCAATGTTACATCTGGAAAATGATGACCTTTTGCTAATAATTGTGTGCCTAAAAGAATCATAGGCTTTCCTTCTTTTATGGAATCAAGGTAAACATTCAAAGAATCTTTTTTCTTAGTTGTATCGCTATCAATCCTCAGAACAGGAAATTTAGAAAACCGCTTCTTTAAGAATTCTTCTACTCTAGCAGTTCCGTATCCGTAGGATTGAAAATCATTAGAAGAGCATGAAGGACAAGACTTAGGCTTTTCTTTTTGTGCCTCACAGTGGTGACAGTGCAATCTGAGAGGGCCTGTATGTACCGTCATGTGTGCATCACACCTTTCACAATTTGAAACCCATCCACAAGACCTACATATCAATGAAGGAGCATACCCTCTTCTATTTAAAAAGATTAAAACTTGATTCCCTTTGGTTAATTCTTCTTCCGTAAGATCTACAAGCTCTCCACTCAAGCCTTCATGAAGCTCTTTGCCTCTTAAGCCTATAGGTGTGTACTTAGGTAACTGCGCTCCAGTTGCTCGCTTGGTTAAATTCAGAACTTTATATTTATTAACTAAAGAATTATTTAAAGTTTCTAGAGAAGGAGTAGCTGAAGCTAAAACAATAGGTATTTTTTTTATCTTTGCTCTGTAAAGAGCCATATCTCTAGCCGAATATCTAAAGCGCTCTGCTTGCTTAAAAGAAAGATCATGCTCCTCATCAACCACAATTAGACCAAGGTTTTTCATGGGCATGAAAATACTGGATCTCGTCCCTATAATTATATCCACTAGTCCTTTCGAAGCTCCTAACCAGGCATCCAGTTTTTCTCTTTCATTTTTTGCAGAGTGAAACGAGAGTACTCTTTCTCCAAAATATCTCTTGAATCTTTCTTCTGCTTGCGGAGCTAGTCCAATCTCTGGAATCAGTATTAGAGCCTGCTTTCCTTGAGAGATTATATTCTTTATCGCCTGTAAATAGACTTCAGTTTTTCCACTTCCTGTAATTCCGTTCAGCAAGAAAACCGTATTGCTATCTGTAGCTTTATTTAGTGAATTAACAGCGTGCTGCTGCTCTTCATTAAGTTTCTTTTTCTTTGAATCTACAGAAGAATTATCTTGTTTCTTGTAAGGTGATAATTCTCTGACGTACTTTGTAATTAAACCTTTGCTTAATAAATCATTTAAGGTCGCAGTTGATATTCCATAGGCTTTAGCTGTCATTTGAGAGAATTCTTTTTCTGTTCTAAATAACTCTAAGGCTTTACTTTGACTAGGAGCTCTTGATAATTCTGCTCTATCAAAAAACTCACCTTTACTGGTTAATTCAAAGAACTTTGTTTCAAGGAACTTTGCCTCTTTTCCTTTTCTTAATGAAGGAGGAAAAAAATAAGAAATAACCTCACCCAATGGGTAATGATAATAACGCGATGCCCAATCGGCCAATTCCAATGATTCTTTGTCTAACAAAGGCTCTACGTCTAGAACCTCTTTTATATATTTGTATTTTTTTGGTTTTTTTAGCTGTTTGGCGTCTGTATTCCAGACAACCCCAACTAAAGTTCTGTTCCCAAATGGGACAATGACGCGAGAACCCGGCTTCGGCGGATTGGAGTATAGTTTTTTAGGGAGTAAATAGGAGAACTTCTCTAATAGAGGTATTGGCACTAAAACTTCTATTAAATTATCGGTCATGAGCTTATTCTAAACTCATTAAAGCAATATTATGCATTTGCCTCGGTTTAATCGTCTGGTATAGTGCGCGATCTAAATTTAAAGACTTTAAGAAAACATGCGCGAAGCTATACACCCAGATTATAAAGACATCAAAGCAACTTGTAGTTGCGGAAATGCTATTGAGATTAAATCCACTCTTGCTGAAGATATTCAGTTAGACGTTTGCTCTGAATGCCATCCTTTCTACACAGGAAAACAGAAACTAGTAGATACTGGCGGAAGAGTAGATAAATTCAGAAAACGTTTCGGCAATAAGACTAAAGCAGCTCCAGTTGCTGAAGAAGCTCCTGCTGAGGAAGTAGTTGTTGAAGAAGCTCCTGCTGAGGAAGTAGTTGCTGAAGAAGCTCCTGCTGAGGAAGAAGAAAAATAACTTAACTAATGGTTAAGAAAAAAAGGCGCTCTAAGCGCCTTTTTCTTTGTCTGAATTATTCTGATCCTTGTCATACTTGTGTTTAATTTACAAGAATGTGGGATGAACAAGTTTTTAATTGTTAGATATAAACTCTACAATCCTTTTTGCTATCTTCTTTTTACTGCTTCTATCTAATAAAACCTCTTCAGAATTTGTTATTAAGGTCACTTCGTTCTCTTCAGAATCAAAGCCGATACTTTTATCCGATACGTCATTCGCGATAATTAAATCGAGCTTCTTTTTCTCAAGTTTTTTTCTGGCGTTTTTTAATAAATCTTCCGTTTCTGCTGCGAAACCAACCACATAAGGTCTATCTTCCTTATCGCTTACTGTTTTTAAGATATCTTGATTCTCTTTCATCTCAAGAACTAAAGATTCATTGCTGCCATCCTTCTTAATTTTAGAGCCCTCTACTTTTGTAGGACTGTAATCAGCAACTGCTGCCGTACCTATGTATACGTCTTTTCCACTTACATGATGCATGACCGCATCGTACATTTCTTGAGCCGTTTCCACTGAGATAAAATTACAACTGGCCGGAGGCTTAATATTCACAGGCCCACTTACTAAAGTGACTTGAGCTCCAGCCTCAACGGCCGCTTCTGCCAAAGCATAACCCATCTTTCCGGAGCTTCTATTGGTGACATAACGCACGGGGTCTATAGGCTCTTGTGTTGGTCCGGCAGTTATTAAAACACTCTTGTTGCTTAAAGAACCTGCTTTAAATAAAGAAGCAAATAATTCTACTATCTCTGAAGGTTCAAGCATCCTCCCCAACCCAATATCACCGCAGGCCTGTTCTCCGGAACCGGGGCCATAAAGTGAGAAATCTTTATTTTCAAGATTTTTAATGTTTGATTGTGTCCTCTCGTCCTTCCACATGGCTTGATTCATTGCTGGAGCAAGGCCTATAGGTCCGTCAAAAGCTAAAGTTATGCTCGACAGCAAATCATCTGCTCTTCCAGAAGATAGCCTTGCAATGGTATTAGCAGTAGCAGGGGCTATTAATATTGCATCGGCCCATCTTGCCAACTCTATGTGCCCCATCGCCGCCTCTGCTTCTGCATCCAATAAGTCAGTTGAAACAGGGTTACCTGATAATGCTTGCAAAGTTAGAGGTGTGATAAATTCCTGAGCTGACTGAGTCATGACAACACGAACAGAAGACCCTGCTTTTTTTAAACCCCTTACAATTTCAGCAGACTTATAAGCGGCAATTCCGCCAGTAACTCCGAGTAATATATTTTTATTTATTAAAGATTCCACTTAATTTAAGTATATAATTCTTTGGATTATAGCGTCTTAATCTTGCTTGCTGTTAGTGGTTCTGGTATAAAACGCGACTCCAAGAAACTTTATTTTAAATATGTCAAAAATTTGTCAAGTAACAGGTAAGAAACCACAAGCTGGTAACAACGTCTCACATGCGAAGAATCGTAACAGAAGAACGTTTGAACCCAACCTCCATAAACACAGGTTCTGGGTAGAATCAGAGAACAGATACGTTAGCCTGAATGTTTCAGCCAATGGTATGAGGACAATTGATAAAAATGGCATAGATAAAGTGCTTGCTGATATTCGTTCACGAGGAGAGAAAGTATGAGAGAAAAAATTCGTTTAAATTCTTCTGCTGGAACTGGTCATTTTTATACTACTACTAAGAATAAATCTACCATGCCAGATAAAATGGAAATCAAAAAATTTGATCCTGTTGTAAGAAAACACGTGATCTATAAAGAAGGCAAAATTAAATAATTCCAGCTGCTTCTTTTATAAACTTCTTCCTTAGCCCTGGAGCCTTCTGAGCCACTCCAAAGGCCATATTTCTACCTAATCGCACCCAAGGATTAGTCGATCCAAAACCGTTCTTAAAAACTTCCATAAAACCCATCATTCTTAAATTAATTAATTTCCTTGCTTTGCTGTATTCAATGAGCATCTTTTCACTGCCGATATCTTCGCCATGTCGCCTATTTCTCAAAATTCTATTAGCAAGTGCTTCCACGTCTCCTAATCCCAGGTTTAGACCTTGGCCGGCTAAAGGATGAATGGAGTGTGCAGCGTCACCTATCAACACCGATCGTTTGGCGTAATAATCTTTTGCATGCAGTTGGTGCAAGGGATACGAAGATATCTTTCCGTTCAGCGATAGTTTTCCTACAACAGATTCTACTTTCCGTTCTAGTTCATTCAAAAAGGATGGTTCGTCTAAGGCAAGGAGGTTTTCTGCATAATCAGTATCCGCGGACCACACTAAAGATAAGTATTCTTCATTATCTTTTTTCATGGGCAGTAATGCGATAGGGCCATTTTTAGTAAAGACTTGATAAGCAGTATTTTTATGCGACTTTTCTGCTTTTAGGTTAGCAATTAAAGCCTTTTGTTCATAACTCCAGGTCCTAATCTTAATCGAAGATAGTTCTCTTACAGACGATAGTCCTCCGTCTGCTCCCACCACCAGCTTACAAGAAATGCTCTCACCCCCTTCGGTACAAACTTTCATTGATTCCTCTTGAGGATCCAATGTTTTTAGACTATCTCCTGAAAGAAATCTGAGGTTCTTATGGTTGGGAAGTAAAGAAAGAGTACCGGATAAAATTGCGTTGTTTGTAACTACATCTCCTAATTTAGGTTGTCCTATTTCATCAGAAGAAAATTCCAGCGAAGAAGTGCCCTCAGAATCCCATACGTAAATATTCTTGAAAGGAGTCAAATAATTTTGTATGCCCTTTCTTACGCCAAGTTCTTCTAAAATATCCAGAGACGCTAAATTCAAAGCAGCGGTTCTGCCTTTGTATATATCTCCTTTTATTTCAGGTGCACCTTTGTCTATCAAGCAAATGTCCATGCCCTCTTTAGCGAGCGCTAAAGCCAAAGATGAGCCGGCGACACCCGCTCCTATTATGACAACCTCAAAATCCATATTTATGAATTCATAAGGTGTTCTATATCAGCTACTTCCCTCGGTGCATCAGGTGTTAATATTTCAAATCCATCTTCGGTAACTAAAACATCATCCTCGACTCTAATACCAATGCCATGCCATTTATCGTCTACGCCTTCCAGGCCGTCTAAAATGTAAATACCTGGTTCAATGGTCATGACCATTCCTGGTTCAAGGTCTCTCCATTTGCCGTCAACCTTGTAATTCCCAACGTCATGAACGTCCATGCCTAACCAATGCCCCACTCTGTGCATGTAAAACTTTGTGTAGTCATTATTCCCCTTCAACAATCCCAAGTCATTCAAACCATCGGTAATAACTTCAACCGACTTATCGTGAGGGCTGTTCCATTGGTTGCCAGGTTTTACCTCGGCCATTGATTGGCGATGGGCTTCCAGTACTACTTCATAGATTGCTTTTTGCTCTTCAGTAAACTTGCCGTTGACTGGGAAAGTTCTGGTTACATCCGAAGCGTAGTGTTCGTATTCGCATCCTGCATCAACGAGGACTAAATCGCCATCATTAAGCAAAGCATTATTTTCTACGTAATGAAGTATGCACGCATTGTTTCCGCCACCGACTATTGAGTTATAAGCAGGGTGCCTTGCTCCGCCCTGCATGAAAGTGTGCAAATACTCTGCTTCAAGCTGATATTCATACATCCCAGGTCTCACAGTTTCCATGGCCTTGATGTGAGCATCAGTTGTTATAGATCCTGCTTTTCTCATGATTGCTATTTCATCTGGAGATTTCTTCAATCTCATTTCATGAAGCATTACATCCAAGGACAATAAGTTTTGTGGAGCTACGGAACCGGCTCTAGTGTTTGCTCTTATGGTAGCAATCCAATCCGATAAAGGTGCCTCTATTCCATTTGGAGAACTCATCGAATAGTAAACGTTCTTAGCTCCATCCATAAGCTTAGGCATTAATTCATTAACATCAGAGTAACTGTAAGCAATATCAGCTCCAAACTGAGAAACAGCACCTTCCTGACCTGCTCTAAAACCATCCCACTGTTCTCTTACCGGATCTCTGTCTCTGCAGAACATTATAAATTGGTTTTCCTTAGCAGATGGCCTTATAACAAGCAAAGAATCAGGCTCACTGAAACCTGAAAGATAATAAAAGCTACTGTCTTGTCTGTAAGGGAAATCTGCATCTGAGTTTCTTACTTTGGAAGAAGATGAGGCCAATACGATTACAGAGTCATCTAAGACCTGATCTGACAATGCTTTTCTTCTGGCTAAAAAATCTATATTCATTTTTGATTATTCCATTTCTTCTTAATATTTATAAATACTATGATAAATCATGGTAGCAAGAAAAACCTTTGAAAGTTAAACTTAACCTTTGAAGAATAATAAAATGTCAGATCAAAATTTTGAAATACTAGAAACAGAAATTAAAGAATTAATAAAACTTAGCACGCAGTTAAAAGAAGCCAATGATCATCTCTCGAAAAAGAACACCGGTTTACTGGAAAAGAATAAAAAACTCAATGGCACTTTAGAAACAACAAAGACCAAAGTTCAGAAAGTTATAAATAAATTAAAATCTCAGAAATAAATCATGGCAAATGCAACAAGCGTCACAATACTGGGAACGGTATATAAAATAGCTTGCCCGCCTGAAGAAAGAGAAGCCGTAGAGAAAGCTGCAGTGTTTCTGGATGGGAAACTCAAAGAACTAAAGGAATCTTCAAGTCTTGATGATAATAAAGCAGCCATAATAACTGCATTGAATATATCTAATGAATACTTAAAAGATGTTGCTAAAGTGCAGCAGGTGGATGTTAACCAAGAAGGTATTATTAGACTTGGGCAAGAAGTAAAAGAACACCTCAAAAGTATTTCTGTATTGAAAGACTAATAAGTTATACTTTCGTTGCTTCCTGGTTTATTCGATAGTGAATACTCTACTCTCGAGCTGATAAAAAAAATCTAGGAGGTTACGTGCCGTCTTGTTGAGCATACCCTTCATAGGGGCGCCTGATCGAACTGCCGGAACCCCCGCCTTGAACGTGACAGTTCAGGGTAGTATTGATAACGGTAATTTGGGAAGCACTTTCTTAATGAATGACAAACAAGAAGCCAGAGACACGGCTATCCGGATAAGAAAAAAACTTCCTTTCAAAGACCAGGAAATATCCTCTCATCGTATCAAAGAAATTTGGGACAGCGTTAAAGGAAGCTTTAACTTTAAGAATGTTGGATTCTATTGGCCTGCTAAAGGAGAAGTTTCATCGCTACCCATAATAGAAGAGCTTCTAAAAGAGGGTTCAAGATGTTTTCTTCCAATAGTTTCTGAAAATCCTAAAGAACGAAGATTGACCTTTAAGGAATTCACAACCAATACTCAACTAGAGGCAAATCGATTTAACATTTCAGAGCCTAAAAATGGGGAAGAAATTGCAACCAAGCAATTAGATCTCGTTTTTTTACCTTGCGCTTGTGTTGATGAAGTGGGTCATAGGATAGGCATGGGAATGGGCTTCTACGATAAAACCTTCGAAGAGTCTTCTTCTTCACAACAACTCATAGCGTTAGCTTATGATTTCCAAAAAATTGATTCTTGTTTCCCTGAAAAACAAGATGTTCCTGTAGACGGAGTAATCACTCCTTCTGGATTTTGTTCTTTTTACTCTAAAAAAGCTGAATAAGCCGGATTATCCGTTTCGTCCCAAAAGGGATATTCTAATTCTTTTAATTGTTTAATTAATTTACTTTTTTGTGACGGCTTGGCTTCAAAGCCCACTAAAACCCTTCCATAAGCTGCACCTTGATTGCGGTAATGGAACAAAGTTATATTCCAGGAATCGCTAAGCTTATCTAAGAAATTGATCAAAGCTCCAGGTTTCTCTGGAAATCTTACTCTGAACAATAATTCGCCTTTGTTTATTACTTTTACAGGCGCCCTGCCCCCCACCATGTGCTTAACATGCAATTTAGCAACTTCATTGTCTGATAAATCTTCAAGGGGATAGCCTTTCTTTCTTAAATCACTTAAAAGAGCCTTCTTTTCTTTAAGGCCATCATTAAATCTACAGGCCACAAATATACTGGCTTCGTTCTTATCATCGGCACGATAGTTAAATTCTGAAATCATCCTTTTTCCCAAGGATTTACAAAATTTTCTAAAGCTCCCCTTTTCTTCCGGAATCTTAACGCTCAACAATACTTCTTTATTTTCTCCAAGCTGAACTCTCTCCACTATATGAGATAACCTATCAAAATTAAGGTTTGCTCCAGAATTAATAGCTACTAGATTTCTGTTCTTCCAGCCTTTCTTTTTTGTTAATTTTTTTAGTCCTGCCAAGGCTAAAGCCCCTGCAGGTTCAGGGATGGTCCTGGTTTCTTGAAAGGTATCCTGGACAGCAGCACAAATTTCATCTACCGAAACAGTCACTACACCATCTATCCATTCTTCTATAAGAGAATAAGTTGTTTTTCCAATCTGTTTAACGGCTACTCCATCTGCAAAAAGTCCTACTTCTTTGAGAGAAACTCTTTTATTTGCTTTAACGGCTGCATCTAAACAAGCTGCATCTTCAGGCTCAACTCCGTAAATTTTTATTTTTGGATTTATAGATTTAACATAAGCCCCTACTCCCGCTAGAAGTCCACCCCCGCCTACTGGCACAAAGATAGAATCAATATTAGAATCAAGGGCATCCAGTATCTCCATGCCGATGGTACCTTGGCCAGCTATTACATCTGGGTCATCATAAGGATGAATAAAAGTAGCTTTCTTTTTCTTAGCCAAGTCTTTCCCAAATTTAAATGCTTCGTCAAAATTATCTCCCTGGAGAATTACCTTTGCTCCTAGTCTCTTTACAGAATCAATTTTGATACTTGGCGTAGTTACCGGCATAACAATTGTTGCCTTTAGTCCTAATTTTAGCGAAGCAAAAGCGACACCTTGAGCATGATTTCCTGCGGATGCGGCAAAGACAGGCTTGGTTATGCCTTTTTTATGAAGTTTTGAAAGCTTGTTATAAGCCCCTCTTAATTTAAAAGAAAATACAGGCTGCATATCTTCTCTTTTAAGAAGAATATTATTTCCATACTGTAAAGAAAGGCCAACAGCTTTAGTGATTGGACTCTTTAGGGCCACATCATAAACATTAGTGGATCTAATCTTGTTTACGTATTTACTGCTTTTTTTCATTTTTACTTATCTATACTAACCCTCAACTCAAGAAGCGCGTTATTATACTTACAGCTTTGTAATAATCACTCTAATCTTTAGTGCTCATGAATCAAGACGAAAAAAAGAAAAAAGTAGCAGAATCTGCTTTTTTAACAGTTTTACCTTCATTAAACAAAGAAACTGTCCTTGGTATTGGAACAGGTTCCACGACGAACTACTTTATTGAAGAACTAAATAGAGCAAAAGTGTCTATAAAAGGAGTGGTTTGTAGTTCAGAGGCCTCGAAAGAAAATCTAGAGACTTCCGGTATAAAAGTTATGCAATTAAACGAAGTACATGGCATAGATATTTACGTGGATGGTGCTGATGAGTTTAATTCTAGATTTGAATTAATCAAAGGTGGTGGTGGAGCGTTAACAAGAGAAAAGATACTGGTTAACTCTTCTGATAGATTTATTTGTATAGTTGACGATACAAAATTTTCTGAATTACTCGGAAAATTTCCCCTGCCTATTGAAGTTCTTGAAGTAGCGAGGAGTGCTATCTCTAGAGAGATTATGAGAATGGGAGGAAAGCCTGTCTATAGACAAAATTTTGTTACAGATAATGGTCATCAAATCATAGATGTGCACAATTTAAAAATAGATATTCCTTATGAAATGGAAGCAACATTAAACAACATACCGGGTGTAATTGAAAATGGTTTATTTGCAAAAAGGACCGCAGACGTAATCATACAGGCGACAGATTTAAAAATTATAACTCTTAAGAAAGATACTTAAATTATAAGTATCTAGAAGATAGTAATTACTTACTTACTTAGATATCAGAGCAACTATCTCACTAGTTAAAAGTGTGCTGTCTGGTTCAACTTTTTCATTATAATGTTTAACAGATCCATCTCTGGCTATTAAATATTTATTAAAATTCCAAGCTGGTTGAACTCCAGTTTTTTTAATTAATTCCGCAAAGAAAGGATTGGCCTTATAGTTTCTTAGCCTGAGCTTTCCACCATTGGTTACGTGAGATCGTTTGAACATAGGGAAATCTACACCATATGTAGTTTGGCAGAATTCTTTAACCTTTTCCTCTTCAGTAAACTCTTGAAAGAAATCTCCTGAAGGAAAACCTAAGACAACAAAACCGTCTTCTTTATGTTGCTCATACAAAGCTTGAAGTGCTTCATATTGATACGTATAACCACATTGGCTAGCCACATTTACAGCAAGAACAACTTTATTTTGGAACTCACAGAGATTTGCAGTTTCAGTAGAACCCAGAACCCTTACTTTATGGTCTAGAACTGATGGGCAACTGGCAAATACACCAAAAGAAAACAGTAAACATACAATTGATATAGTTTTTTTCATATTTTATCCTTTAATAAATCCAAACCTGTGTTCCTACTTCTACCAGGTTAAATAACTCAATAACTTCGGTATTATACATCCTTATGCAACCATCTGAAGCCGGTTTACCCAATAAACCTTCTTCGGCTGTGCCGTGTATATATATGTAGCGACTCATGGAATCAACATCAAAGCCTTTATTTTTTCCTATTTCAAGACCATCAAGCCACAAAATTCTAGAAGTAACATGGTCATAATCCGTATCAATAGGATCAGAAATAATATTAGCTATGGCTCCATTCCATTTTCTACCTTTCAAAATTGCATTTATTGGTAAATCCTTACCTATCTTTTTATAGATTAAATGTTTGCCAAGCGGAGTTTTAAGGCTATTCTGAAGACTGCCTGTACCATAAAAGGAAGAAGATATAACAAACTCCCTAGAAACTGTACCTTTATTAACCAGAAACATCATTTGGCTATTTATATCCACTATAAGAATATCTTCATACTCTTCATAGCCAATAATCTCAGGTATTTTACTATTTAAGATATTGTTTTTAATAGTATAATCTTCTTTTTTAATTTCTAGTGAACTGCATGAATAAAGCAGATACATTATCAATAAAAAGGTACCTTTTTTACTATTTTTACTTTTAAACACAACTTTTGCCTTGTTATAACTTAAATAAAATAAAACTAAACTTTATTCTTATTTTTAAGGACGCTTATTAATAATATTAATCCCATGTAAAGGTATATTACTAAATTTCCTAAGTAATTAAAGGGCGTATTTCCTTCTTGTAAGACCACCCTTCCAGTAAGTCTTTTTTCTTCAAAATGCTTCTGTTTGTCTACAATATTTCCTTTGTGATCAATAATTGCGCTAATTCCGCTATTTGTTGAGCGTAAAAGAGGTTTTTGGTGCTCTAAAACCCTATCTACTGCCAACTGTAAGTGCTGTTCTGGGCCTAAAGAGGATCCAAACCAAGTGTCATTACTGATGGTTATGAGAATGTTGCTGCTTGGGGCTGTTTTATTTATTAAGTTGGCATAGGCTATTTCATAGCAAATACTAGGTGAAATCTTCAAAATTGATGATTTTATAAGGTTAAATTGATCACCGGGTATAGTATTTGTTAGATTTAAGCCCATTAAATCCAATAATTTACCTAAAAATCTTTCTAGCGGCACAAATTCACCAAATGGAACCAATTGCTGCTTGTCGTAACTACCATAAGCCGAACCGAGACCAATAATTCTATTTCTCATAAGATTATTGGCTCTTTCCTCTTCATTTCTAGCTATTATTCCTGTTATCAAAGAAATATCTTTAGTTTTACTTGCATCGTGAATGTCTTGAATCCAAGTTCCTAATTCATTCTGAGTTTGTATAAGAGCTGTTTCGGGAAATACTACTAATTCAGACTCTAAAGCTTGATCAATAGATTTCTCAAACATTTCTTTTGTTTTAGCAATACCTTGGTAACTCCATTTTTCTTCTAATGTAAGATTTGGTTGATAAATAGATACGGGTATTACATGAGAGGGTGTCGTCCAATTTATTGATTGTAAAGTTAAACTTGAACCAATTATAAAACTGATAATTAAGGAAGAAAGTAAGGGCAGGGGTCCTAAGTTTTTATTCCCTATAAAGAAAGTATAAAGAGAGCCACAAAAAATCATTAAAATTAATGAATTACCTTGTGACCCTATGACAGATATCCATCCACCTAGGGGGGTATCTGAAATGGTTGTTCCAGCAAGCAGCCAAGGGAAGCCGGTAAATAATATTCCTCTTAAAATTTCAATAAAAACCCAACAAACAGGAAAGACGATAATTGCGTTTTGAGCTGAGTTAGTGGAAAGGTAATTATAGAGAATTCCAAATATTCCCATATAGATTGATAGACAAGAAATAAATAAAAAAGTTATTAAGGAAGAACCTATAATGCTAATATCACCATGATAGTGAATACTCACATACACCCAAGAAATACCGCATAACCAATAGCCTAAACCGTACAAAAAACTTATGATGAAACTTTCTTTTCTTCCCTGCCCATCGAGCAAGTACATGAGTATGCAAATAGATAAAATGGATAAAGGCCATAAGAAGAAAGGGGCAAAACCTAATGCAAATAATGACCCACTGAGAACTGCAATTAAATACTTAATTTTCACAAGTATTTATATTAAATTTTGTGGGGCGACAGAGGAAGGGTTATTTTAATTTAGATACCTTTATTTTCTTTATACTTCTTCTCTCGATAGAGTGAATAACGAACCTTAAATTTTCTATTGTTATGGCATCATTGACCTTAGGGAATCTTTCACAGTGATGCATTACTATACCGCCTAAAGTATCAAAATCTTTATCGCTTAAATTTGAATTGAAGGCCATGTTGAACTCATCGATAGGTATTAAAGCAGCGACAAGAAATTCATCCTTTGTCAGTTCTTCTATTAAAATATCAGGGTTGTCATCATGCTCATCTTCTATCTCACCCACTATTTCTTCTAAAACATCCTCTACAGTTACTAAGCCGGTGATTCCACCGTATTCATCCAAAACAATGGCCATGTGATTTCTATTCATTCGAAGTTCATCTAATAATAGATTAAGCTTTTTACTCTCGGGTATTAAGGTTGCAGGCCTGATGATTGATGAAAGCTCAAAATCCTTGATGTTTTCAGAAGAAAGGTAAGGAAGGAGGTCTTTTGCTAATAAAATACCTTCAATTTCATCTGAATCAACGTTTATTACAGGAAATCTTGAATGGCTCGATTTAATTATACGTGGCAGAAAGTCTGTTGGGCTCTCCTCAGAATCCACAAACACCATCTGAGGCCTAGGTATCATTATGTCTCTTACCTGGTCAGTTGAAACACGTAAAGCGCCTTCCATCATGTTTAGCGTGCCTTTTTCTAAAACCCCCCGCTCACTGGAGTCTCTTATAGATCCTGCTAATTCTTGTTTGTTTTGGGGTTTATAAGAGAAATTTTGATAAATCTCTTTTATTCGGTCTTTGATTCTTTTTCTAATGCCGAGCCTACCTGGCTCAGCGGAAATACTTGGTGGTTCTTCGTTCATTAACGCCTCAATCTATAAACACTTAATTATAATAGGTCCAATTAGTAGGGATCAGCAACACCTATTTTTGATAATATCCTTCTTTCCAAATTTTCCATAGTTTCTGCCTGAACTTCTTTTTGGTGATCATGGCCAAGTAAATGTAGAACTCCATGAATAAAAATGTGAGCCATGTGGTCGGATACTTTTTTATTTTGTTCTTTTGCTTCTTTTAAAACAACCTCATGACAAATTGCAATATCACCCAGGCTGTCAGTTGCTAATTCAAGCCTGTTATCTATTGGGAAAGCCAATACATTTGTTGGGTGGTCCGCACTTCTAAATTTTTTATTCATTAATTGCATCTCTTCTTTTCCTAAAAATTTAATAGAGACTGAACCTTCTGAGGTTCTAATTTCATCAATTGTTAATCTGAACCAGTTTTCCAAATCATAAGAACTAAAGGCTTCTGTATTTACACCTTCAAAAGTAATTTCAACCTTGGGTTCTAGAGAGCTCAAAACTTAATTATGTTCTTCGTATGCTTCAACAATTTTTTGCACCAAACCGTGCCTAACTATGTCTTTAGAATCAAACTTTATAAATCCAACTTCTGATAATTCTTTTAAAACATCCAAAGAATGCACTAGGCCTGATTGGGTATTCTTAGGAAGGTCAATTTGCGTTATGTCGCCAGTTACAACTACTTTCGATCCGAATCCAAATCTGGTTAAAAACATCTTCATCTGTTCAACTGTGGCGTTTTGACTTTCATCCAGAATAATAAATGAGTTATTTAGTGTTCTGCCCCTCATAAAAGCCAAGGGCACGACTTCTATGATATTTCTTTCTATCAGCTGGTTTGTTTCTTTAAAGCCTAGCATTTCAAAAAGAGCGTCATAAAGAGGTCTCAGATAAGGATCAACTTTTTGACTTAAATCTCCAGGTAAAAAACCTAACTTCTCACCGGCTTCTACAGCGGGTCTAACTAAAAGTATTTTCTCCACCTCACCGCTTACTAATTGTTGAACAGCGCTGGCTACTGCCAGGTATGTCTTTCCTGTTCCAGCAGGGCCAATTCCAAAGGTTAGGACTCTTTTATTAATAGTTTCAATATATTCTTGTTGATGACTTCCATTAGGAATAATAGCTAGATTGGGAGTCTTAATTGGACTCTTAGACGTGAGACTGTTTTCCATATTTTTTTCTCTTTTTGAGTTATTTATTGCTTCTCTTAGATACAAGTGGACGTTTGAGGGAGAAATTTCATTGACCTTTTCTAAATCGCTATAAAGCTTTGTTATAATGGTTTTCCCTATATTAAGTCCTGAAATAGGGCCTTTTATCTTAAAATTTGCACCTCTATTTATGATTTTAATATCAAGGGCTTTCTCAATCTGTTTGAGAATAGAATTAGTAGGGCCACAGAGACTGGTTATTCTTTCTTGATCAGCTGGCTCTAATTGAAATTTAAGGTCTTTTAACATTCAGGTCTATAAATTCCTCTAAGAGATTTAGTTTTGGCCTCTACAATTTCTACGGGTACAAAATTACCTATTAAGTTCTGGTCATCACAAGAAAAAATTACAACTTTATTATTCTCTGTTCTGGCCTGAAACTCTCCAGGATCTTTCTTTGAAACCCCGGTAACTAGGCTATTTGAAACTTCTCCTACCATCCTTCTGCTTATACTTAAAGCTGATTGCTCTAACTTAGTTTGTAACCTATCTAGACGTTCTTTCTTTTCTTGAGGAGACACAGTATCTTCTAGGTCTTTTGCAGTGGTGTTAGGTCTGGGGCTGTATATAAAGCTAAAAGATTCATCGTATTCAACTTCATCAGTTAGATCTAGAGTGTCTTGGAAATCTTCCTCTGTTTCTCCTGGAAAACCAACTATGAAGTCTGATGAAATACTAATTCCTGGCCTTATTTCTTTTAATTTATTAATGGTTTCTATGTATTCATCTCGAGTGTGCCTTCTCCTCATGGCTTTCAATATAGTATTTGAACCACTTTGGACTGGCAAATGAACATGGCTAATTAATTCAGGAACTTCGGTATAAATATCTATCAGGTCTTGTCCAAACTCAAAAGGGTGAGATGTTGTAAAACTAACTCTATCTATCCCCTCGACATCAGCTACTGCCCTTATTAAATTAGATAAGCCCAACCCTTTAGTCTTCAATTTAGAGTCTCTGTAAGAATTTACATTTTGCCCCAACAAAACAATTTCTCTTATTCCTTTTAATGAAAGACTGATAATCTCTTCAATAATACTTTCAAGAGATCTGCTTATCTCATTACCTCGAGTATGAGGAACCACACAAAAAGAACAGTACTTGTTGCAGCCTTCCATAATTGAAACAAAAGCAGAAGGGCCGTCTGAAGTTGGCTCTGGTAAATTCTCAAATTTTTCCGTCTTAGGAAAAGATATATCAATGACCGAAGAGTCTTTTTTAGTTGTATTTTCATAGAGAGTAGGGACTCTATGGACGGTTTGAGGTCCAAAAACTAAATCAACGTAAGGGGCTCTTTTGGTAATTTTAGCTCCTTCTTGACTCGCCACACAACCACCCACTCCTATTTTAAGATCGGGATTCTTTTCTTTAAGTTTCTTCCATCTACCCAGTTGATGAAAAACTTTTTCTTGGGCTTTCTCTCGTATAGAACAGGTATTCAATAAAATAAGATCGGCCTCTTCGGCAGATTCAACTGTTTCGAAACCATGACTGAGGTTCAAAAGATCTTGCATACGATCAGAGTCGTATTCGTTCATTTGACAACCCTGGGTCTTGATGAATAATTTTTTGCCCATATATACTTATAATGTTACAGCGAATTTATCTTATAAAGTTAAATCTTATTTAAAAAGGCAGGGATTGTAATGGCAAAAAAGGGAATCTACAAAATAGTATTTGTGCAACTGGGTGAAATATACGAGATCTTTGCTAAATCTATTTATCAAAGTGAAATGTACGGGTTTATAGAAGTTGAGGAGTATTTGTTTGATCAAAACTCACAAATTGTTGTGGATCCAAGTGAAGAGAAGCTTAAAGCAGAATTTAAAGGAGTGAATAGGAGCTACATACCTGTCAGCTGCATCCTTCGGATTGATGAGGTCGATAAAAAGGGTAGTGCAAAGATAAAACCTAATAAAGGCAATAACGTTATGCCTTTTATGAACACCTTCCTTGATGGCGGTTCTCAGAATAAAGATTAAGGCCCGGGAATAAAAAGGTTGTTTTTGAAATATTTTAGTTCGTGAATTGAATCTATTACATCTGCCATGGCTCTATGCCCGCCCTGTTTCTTATAGCCGTCCGCTAGATGAGGGTGCCAGCGCTTAACAACTTCCTTAATTGAACTAACGTCAACATTCCTGTAGTGAAAGTAAGAAGAAAGCTCAGGCATGTATCTGACTAAAAATCTTCTGTCGTGAGAGATTGTATTACCACAAAGAGGGGATCTCCCTTTGATGGTGTGATTGGATAGAAATTTTAGAGTTTCTTTTTCTGCCTCTTCTACTGTGACATTTGTTACCCTAAGACTTTCAACTAAACCCGAACTGTTGTGTTGATTGGTATTCCATTCATCCATATTATCGATGAATTCTTGAGGTTGTTTGATAACAAGGTTTGGGCCTTCAATTATTTCAGTTAAGTCTGAGTTTGTAACAGCCGTTGCTATCTCTATGATTCTTTCAGAATCTGGATCAAGGCCTGTCATTTCTAGATCAAGCCATACTAGTGCTGGGTAATTATTGTTTTGAGACATTTTGAGGACAGAATTCTAACTGCAAACTACAATAACCCCTAATTATGCTTAAGATCAATGTAAAAATTATCCCTGCTATCAGCCTTATATTGCTGATGAGCGCCTGCTCGATTGCTGGATCTTGGGCTTTTGGAAAGCTGGATAACTACTTAAATGATTATTTTTTTACTTTTGCTAACTTTTCCGATACTCAAAAGGAAGAAATTGAAACTGTAACGGAGAACTTTAAATATTGGCTAGTAAAAGAGAAATTAACTGAAATAAAACTGCTATTGAGTAAAGTTAACTCATTAAACTCTTCAAGTACCGGTGTAGAGATTAATTCAATATACGAAGAAGGCTCTATTATTCTTAAGTCGATCAGTTCTTATTTTGATTCTGAGTTTATTAAATTTTCCTTAACTCTTAATGAAAAACAGATAAGTGAAATTGAAAACCATTTTCTTGAATTACAAGAGAAAAGGAAGGAAGAAGAAAAAGATAGAAAAAAAGAGACATACGAAGAAAGATTACAAAAAAATTATATTTCTGGATTTAAGAGAATCGGGATAAAACTTAGCAGCGAACAAGAGACTATTTTAGCTGCATCAATTAAAGGAATTACAGACAATGGAGATGAATGGGGTCAATTGCAGGCAAAATGGACACAAGAAATGATTTCAATATTAAGAACAAACAAAAAAGGTTCCTTTAAGGAAGAGCTTAATAGTCATTTAGTTACTTTGTTTGATCTAGGACCTCCTGATTTTAGAAAGAAAGCTGAAAGGAATCAAATAATAAGCATTAAAGCAGTGACAAACATTGTTAACTCTATGGATGATAATCAGTTTAAAAAAATGAGGAAGCGTATCAGCGTTTACATGAGATCAGTTGATAAAATTCTTAAAAATCAAAATCAAGAGGACGCTGCATAGGGTAAAATACTTTTTTTATAATGTCAGATAAAACTACAAAAGAAACGAATTTTGGCTTCCGTCAAGTAGACTCTCAAGAAAAGTCGAAGATGGTTGGTAATGTCTTTGATGCAGTTTCAGAGAATTATGATCTCATGAATGATTTGATGTCATTTGGTATCCACAGACTTTGGAAAAAAGTTGCTATTGAGTCTTCTGGTTTAAGAGAAGACTTTAGAGTATTGGACCTCGCTGGGGGCACTGGTGATATGGTTAAGCTGATGAAAGAAACAATTAAAGAAGAAGGCTTAATAGTTCTTTCAGACATTAATAGAAAAATGTTAGAAGAAGGCAGAGACAGACTTATAGATGAGGGCATAGAGGGCATCAACCTGGCTCAGATAGATGCACAATACCTGCCTTTCAGAAATGAAACTTTTGATTTAGTTACTATTGCATTTGGACTTAGAAACGTTACAAATAAAGAAAAAGCTCTCAAATCAATATTGGGGTCCTTAAAAAAAGGGGGAAAATTAATAGTTCTTGAATTTTCTAAACCCACCAACGAAACCTTTAGGGAAATCTACGATATTTTTTCTTTTGAAGTCATACCTAAAATTGGTGAAGTGATTGCCAATACCGAAGAAAGCTATAGATATCTAGCTGAATCCATAAGAATGCACCCTACCCAAGAAGAACTAAAAGAAATTATGGAGAAGTGTGGCTTCATTGAATGCAATTACGACAACCTCACTAATGGCATAGTGGCTATTCATTCAGGAATCAAAGCTTAAAATAAAATGTTAAGAGACTTTATTCACCTACTACAACTATTAAACATAATCTTAAAAGCAAGATTGGACACTTTATTAACTGAATACTCAGATTCAAAATTGGTGAATACGCTGCTTTTCATTTCCCCGTGGAAAATTTTCTCTACAAACAAGCCTCGAGGGGAAAGAATAAAAGGAGCATTGCAGGAAGCTGGACCAATTTATATAAAATTTGGACAACTATTATCCACTCGTCCTGATGTCGTCCCAACTGATATAGCAAGAGCCCTCCAGTCGCTTCAAGACAATCTGCCTCCTTTCTCTTCAAAAATAGCAATAGAGATTATAGAAGAAGAATTAGGGGCTCCGATTCATGATTTATTTGATGATTTTGAAGATAGTCCCTGCGCAGCAGCGTCCATAGCACAAGTTCATTTAGCAACCCTTAAGGGAACTGACACAGAAGTCGCTATAAAGGTGGTGAGACCTAATATTGCTAGAAAGATAGCACGCGATATTTCCTTAATGAAAAGAGCAGCAAGAATTATAGAAAAATACTCTAAAGACGCTACTAGACTGCAAGTCTTGAAGCTGGTCGAAGAGTACGAATACGTAATTGAAGCTGAACTCAACATGAGGATTGAAGCTTCCAATATTAAACAAACTAAAAGAAATTTTACGGATAATAAGCTTCTTTATGTACCTGAGGTTTATTTAGATTTAACAACTGATAACGTCCTGGTCATGGAAAAAATTTCTGGCATCCCAGTGGATAAGGTTGAGACTCTCAAGGAGTTGGGAGTTGACCTTAAACTTTTGTCTGAAAGAGGAGTGGAGATATTTTTAAAACAAGTTTTTATTGATAATTTCTTTCATGCCGACATGCACCCAGGAAATATTTTTATTGAAGCAGAAGACCCTTCAAATCCAAGCTACATTGCCGTTGATTACGCCATAGTGGGCTCTCTCAGCGAGGATGAACAATTTCAAATTGGCAGAATGCTATTGGCAGTTATCAGTAAGAATTTTTCAGAAGTAGCGTCTGTTCTCATAGAGGCCAAGTGGGTAGACCCTCACACGAGGCCTAATGAATTAGAAAGGACAATCAGAGCTGCTTGTGAACCTATATTTGATCAGCCTTTAGAAAATATAAACTTTGGAGAATTGTTGCTCTTCATTTTTGACTCTGCCAGAAGATTCAATCTAAATATGCAGCCTTCTTTAATGCTACTCCAAAAGACACTTATTAATATTGAAGGTTTAGGTAAACAACTTTATCCGGGTCTGGATTTCTGGTCCATTGCTAACCCATTTCTAAAAAGCTGGATTGCTGAAAGATACAATCCGGAAAAGCTACAAGACTGGGCAAAAGAGAATGCAGCTCAGCTTATCGAAAAGGCACGAAAACTTCCTGAAGTTGCAGAAACAGCCATCGAGCAAATAAAGAACATTGAATCGTATCAAAGAGCAAGCGAATCAAGGCACGAGGAGCTGGTCAAGAAAATTTCAAATGAAAAAAGAAGTTTAAATCTTCTTACAATAATAATTATTGGGTCTATCATTATCTATCTCTTCAACTGACCGTAAGATGAAAAAAGATATTATTCTTGAAATTTCTGCAATCTTAGAAAAAAGAAAAGGTTCTTTAGCAGATTCTTCATACACAAAGTCCCTATTTGATAAAGGGCTTGCAGAAATACTTTCAAAGGTTTCTGAAGAATCAAATGAATTGATTGAAGCCGCAGAATCTAATGATGAAAACAAGAAAAAGAAATTGATTCATGAAACTGCCGATCTGTGGTTTCATACAATGGTATTGCTGTCTTATGAAGGCATCAGTGCTGAAGAAGTGCTAAATGAATTAGAAAAAAGATTTGGCACATCAGGCTTGGATGAGAAAGCTTCAAGAACAGATTAGTTAAGGAGAAATTATTATGGGTTTTGGTGGAATTAGCATATGGCAAATATTAATAATATTGGTGATTGTTCTTGTTATCTTTGGAGGAACTAAAAGATTAAAAAACTTAGGTTCTGACCTTGGGAACGCTCTCAAAGGTTTTAAAAAAGCCATTGATGATGACGATAAAAAAGAAGATTCAGACAACAAATAATCGCTCTATTTTCTTCACATGTTTGACATAGGGCTTCTTGAATTATTCTTAGTTTTGGTGATCGGTCTTGTGGTCTTAGGACCTGAAAGACTTCCAGAGGTCATAAAATCTGTTACCAGATCGATAGAATGGATCAAAAGAACCGTCACATCTACAAAAGAAGAAATATCCAAAAACATAGGCCTGGATGAAATTTATCAAGACCTTCGTAACGAAGAGATCTTAAAAAAATCTGAAACTGATGTTCATCAAAATAAAGAAGATTAGGTCTAATTGATGACTCAGAATACAAAACAACAAGATTTTATAGGTCATCTTTCGGAGCTCAGAACAAAGTTATTAAAATCATCAGCTTTTATACTCTTAGCTTTCTTGAGCTTGGTTTACTTCTCTAACTCAATATATGAATTTGTAGCGGAACCACTTCAAGCTTTCCTGCCAGAAAACTCCTCCATGATAGCTACGGAAGTTGCTTCGCCTTTCCTATCTCCCTTACGCCTAACATTTTATGTATCTTTACTAATATCAATACCCTATTTGTTGAGTCAGGCTTGGTCATTCATAGCTCCGGGTATGTATAAAAACGAAAAGATACTTTCTTCAATAGTTATTGCTTCAAGCATCTTGCTCTTTTACTTGGGCACTTTATTTGCTTACTTTATTGTTTTCCCATTGGTATTTGGGTTCTTTACAAGCACGGCCCCAGAAGGGGTGATGGTCATGACAGACATTGGTAAATATTTAGATTTTGTTCTAACAATGATCTTTGCTTTCTCTTTTTGTTTTGAAATACCCATCTTAATTTTCCTGTTGATATGGTCAGAAATTACAACAGTTGAAAGTGTCGCTAAAAAAAGACCCTACATAATTATTTTGTGTTTCGTCGTAGCAATGTTTTTGACTCCACCTGATGTTTTGTCTCAAACCTTGCTGGCTATACCGAGTTGGCTTTTATTTGAGTTGGGCCTTCTGATGGCCAGGCTAACCAAAAAAAATAAACCCTAAGAATTGAATAAAAAAGTAATAGGCCCTTCATTTACCAATCCAATAGACATCTCAGCTCCAAAAATACCTTTCTTGACCTTAGGGTATTCTTGAAGAAGGTGATCGTTAAATTCTTTAAATAAAATTAGCCCTTCTTCGTGACTTGCAGCTTGCGAAAAGCTTGGCTTAAGACCTTTTTTGGTACTTACAGACAAAGTAACTTGAGGAACAAGTAAAATTTCTGAGTTAGTTTCAATAATACTCAAATTGATCTTGCCATTCTTATCAGAAAAAATTTTATAGTTGAGAAGCTTTTTACTAAGCCTCTTTATTTCCTCGAAAGAGTCTTTTGGATCAAATCCAACAAAAACAAGGGCTCCTTTCTTTATAGAGGCTGATACTTTGCCATCTATTTCGACCGATGCTTGTGATACTCTTTGTAGTAGGATCTTCAACTAGTCCAGGGAGCTACTTCTCAAGAGATTCGCTCCATTCTCCTCTTGCTGCCAACTTATTCATCAAGGCTCTGTGGGATAAAGCTGCTTGAGCTGCAGGTTTGTTTTCTTCTTTTCCTAACCATGCCTTTAGAGCCGGTTGTTGCAATGCCCTTCCATAGGAGAAACTTAGCTTCCAATCAAAACCGCCTATCTTATTCATGGCATCCAAGTGTGCCGTTGAAGAAAGATCCGACTGGCCTCCCGATAAAAAAGTTATACCAGGTAAATCAGAAGGGACCTCTGATTTAAGGCATTCTAGCGTTTTTTCTGCCACTTCATCGATACTTGCTTGATTTGCAGATAAGGATCCAGAGGTGACCATGTTTGGCTTCAATATAGTGCCTGCTAAATTAACTTGATTCTTTTCTAAACTGTTGAACAAAGCATTCAGGCATCTTTTTGATGCGTCCATACATTGATCAATCGTATGATCTCCTTCCATTAACACTTCTGGCTCTACCACAGGAACCATGTTGCTTTGCTGAACAACCTTAGCGTAATCTGCTAAAGCCTGCATATTTTCTTCTATGCTTTGATCCGAAGGCATTCCGTCACCTATTTTTATTACCGCTCTCCACTTGGTAAATTTTGCTCCTAAACCAAAATACTCATCGCATCTATGTCCCAAGCCTTCCAATCCTTGGGTTAAAGTTTCTTCTGGATGACCATCAAGAGGCTGGAGACCTTGGTCTACTTTAATTCCAGGAAGAGCACCTTGATCAAGAATAAGATTTACTAAAGACACCCCATCCTCAGAACTTTGCCTTAAAGTTTCATCAAATAATATAACCCCCCCTATGTTGCCCTTCATACCTTCGGATCTAAAAAGCATTTCTCTGTAGTCTCGCCTACTGGTTTCTGTAGATTCCACTCCTATTGAATCAAATCTTTTACCACAAGTCGGGTTACTTTCATCAGCAGCCAGGATTCCTTTTCCGTCAGAAACTATATAATTTGCTATTTCTTCTAAAGTATCTAGTGACATTTATTTCTCCTAAATTTAATTTATCCTAAGTCCTGTTATCTTGAGATTCAAGAGCTTTCAATTTCAAAGCTTCTATGGCGGGTAGATGTCTGCCTTCTATAAACTCTAAAAAAGCTCCGCCTGCAGTAGACATGTAGTCGATGTCATCGAGAACACCAATTTCTTTTGCAGCAGCAATTGTATCTCCACCTCCACCAACAGAAAAAGCCTCTGAATTAACAATCATTTTTGCCACACAAGAGGTGCCATGAATAAATTGTTGCTTTTCAAATAGCCCAACTGGACCGTTCCATAAAATTACTTTTGCATCTGCAAGAATAGACTTTACTGCCTCAAAACTTTCTGGGGCTATATCAAATATTGAGTCTGATGACTCAATAGAACCTACATCCACTACTCTCCCTTGTTCGTCTGATGAGTTAGCAACGACAACTTTTTTAGGCAATATAACTCCTTCTTTGTTTGCCAGCTCCAATGCTTGTTTTAGCATGTCCTTCTCACATAGCGATGAACCCACTTCAAAACCTTGAGCTGCAAGACAGGTATTGGCGATCCCTCCACCTAAAATTACATAATCCATTTTGTCAGAGAGAGAATTGATTAAATCTAATTTGGTTGAAATTTTTGCGCCTCCAAGAACGGCTACGGAAGGTCTACTTTCATTTTGATTTAACTTTTCCAATGATTCAAGTTCTTCTTTTAGTAATAAGCCAGCACAGGCTTCTTTGGCAAAAGAGATAACTCCAGTTGTCGAAGCATGCCTCCGATGGGAGGTTGCAAAGGCATCCATCACAAAAATGTCACACATTTCAGCAAGTCTTCTTGAAAGTGAAGGGTCATTAGATTTTTCCCCTCTCAGAAACCTTACATTTTCTAACATGTTTAAGTTACCAGAGTCTGGCTCCGACCACTCTTCTATTGAATCTATTAAATTAACTTCTCGACCTAAAAGCTCTCCTAGTTTTTGCGCAACAGGGTATAAAGAAAATTTAACTTGTATAACCCCATTTTCTTCCGGTCTTCCTAAATGACTTAAAACAGTTAATTTTCCATTATTTTCTAAGATGTGCCTGATCGTAGGCAAAGACCTTAAGATCCTTTCATCATCAGAGACCATGAAGTCTTGAATAGGTGTATTTAGATCTACACGCAATAAAACTCTTTTATTAGATAAGTCTAAATCTAAAAGAGTATTCATTTGTCTTAAATCTTTAAGTATTCTTCTAGAGAGGCTACTATTTTTTCTTTAGTGAAACCAAAATGATCAGCCAGCACATTCCCAGGAGCAGATTCACCAAAAGAATCCATGCCGATGACCTTGCCATTCAGTCCTACGTATTTTCTCCACCAATCTTCGTGAGATGCTTCAACTGCAACCCTAGAGGAACCTATTCCTAAAATACTTTTAATATAGTCTTTGCCTTGTGAATCAAACCTTTCAGTGCAAGGTATGGAAACAACTCTAACGCCCACTCTATCTTCAATTTCTTTTGCTGCTTCTAGAGTCGCTGCAAGTTCTGACCCCGTAGACATCAAGACAAGCTTTGGTTCACCAGGCGATTCGTAAACAATATACCCGCCTTTATCTATCAAATTTAATTGGCCTGCTTCTCTATTTATTGTTGGTAAGTTCTGTCTTGATAAAATCAAAGCCGTGGGTTGAGTCTTATTTTGTATTGCTGCTTTCCAGGCAAATGCTGTCTCCACGGCATCGCAAGGTCTCCAAGTCTCTATATTAGGTGTAGTTCTTAGGCTGGTTAAATGTTCCACAGGTTGATGCGTTGGCCCATCTTCTCCAACTCCGATTGAGTCATGTGAATAAACCAATACTGTTGGAATCTCCATTAGAGCTGCCATTCTTACTGCATTCCTGGCGTAATCTAAGAAAGTTAAGAATGTTCCGCTGTAGGGCCTGGTTCCGCCATGCAAAACCATTCCATTCATAATTCCTGTCATGGCAAATTCTCTAACCCCATAGTTCAAATAGTTTCCACTGAAATCATCTTTTGTTATATCAACGGTGCCCGACCAATTGGTATTATTTGAACCTGTTAGGTCTGCCGAACCTCCAATTAGCTCAGGCATCAACGGTCCAAGAACATTTATCACCATTTCAGATGACTTTCTTGTTGCTAAGGTGAGTTTTTCTTGCTGCATCTTGTGCGCAAAATCCAATAAAGCTTCTTCAAGACCATTTGGATCATCCATGGACATACATCTTGTGTATTCTTCAGCTAATTCAGGAAAATTAGAGGCGTACTCTGAGAACAGGTTGTTCCAATTACCTTCTAGTTCATTCCCTTTTTTGTGAAAATTCCAAGCTTCATATACATCTTCAGGAATTTCAAAAGGCTCATGAGTCCAACAAAGTTCTTCTCGTATATTTTTTATTTCTTCTTCTCCGAAAGCAGCTCCATGTGAAGAAGAAGTCCCTGCTTTATTTGGCGAACCCTTTCCTATAATAGTTTTGCAACAAATTATAGTCGGCTTCGAGCTATCTGCTTTAGCTTCTTTAATTGCAGCGCTTATTTGCTCTGGATCATGACCATCAACATTTGCTATTGCTTGCCATCCGTATGATTTAAATCTCGCCGGTACGTCTTCTGTAAACCAGCCTTTAACGGGCCCATCAATTGAAATTCCGTTATCGTCATAAATAACCACAAGCTTACCTAAACCTAAAGTTCCTGCCAGAGAGCAAGCTTCATGAGAGATTCCTTCCATAAGGCAACCGTCCCCAGTAAAAGCGTAAGTCATGTGATCAACGACGTTATATCCTTCACGATTGAAACGCTCTGAAAGCAACTTTTCTGAAATTGCCATACCTACTGCATTAGATATTCCTTGTCCTAAAGGGCCGGTGGTTGTTTCAACTCCAGGAGTTATTCCATATTCAGGATGACCGGGTGTCTTAGAGCCCAATTGCCTAAAGTTTTTTATTTCATCTATTGATAAATCATACCCCGTCAAATGCAGAAGTCCGTAGAGAAGCATTGAACCATGGCCATTGGATAAAACAAATCTATCTCTATTAGACCATTCTGGGTTGAGGGGGTTATGTTTTAAGTTATTTCTCCATAAGACTTCTGCGATATCAGCCATTCCCATGGGCATTCCTGGATGTCCTGATTTAGCAGCTTCTACTGCATCCATTGCTAAAACTCTCAGGGCATTTGCTAACTGAATTGAGGTGGTGTCGTTTATCATGATGAAATAGCCCTATTTAGGATTAAAGAGTCATTTTCGCTGATAAGAAAATCTCTGTATATAGGTTAAATCAGTAAATGTGAAAAATTAACAAAAAAAACCCTTAAAAAGGTTAGAATGCGCTCCTTTTTAGAGGGAAAACTATGTCTGAATATAAAATATTTACTTCTGAATCAGTATCAGAAGGACATCCGGATAAAATGGCAGATCAAATCTCTGATGCTGTCCTAGATGCAATGCTAAAAGATGACCCTGAATCAAGAGTGGCTTGTGAAACGCTTATTAAAGACAATTTAGTGGTTCTTGCCGGAGAAATTACAAGCGCATCAACTCCTGATCTAGAAGCCATAACAAGAAAAGTCATCACTGATATTGGTTATGATGACATAGCAACTGGAACGGATGGGGCAACGTGCGAAGTTATGAACGCTATTGGTAAGCAATCTCAAGATATTGCACAAGGAGTTAATGAAGGCGAAGGTGAAGACCTTAACCAAGGAGCAGGAGATCAGGGATTAATGTTTGGCTATGCCACAAATGAAACGGAAGTTTTAATGCCGGCGCCTATAACTTACTCACACAGATTGGTTGAACAACAAGCATTTATTAGAAAATCTGGAAAGCTTAAGTGGTTAAGACCCGATGCTAAAAGCCAGGTAAGTTTTGTTTATGGGGAAGACGGAAAGCCAGAATCTATTTCTGCGGTAGTTTTATCAACCCAACACGACCCGGACGTTTCTCAAGAAGATTTAAAAGAAGGTGTTATGGAAGAAATAGTTAAGCCTATATTGCCTTCTAATTGGCTTAATGCAGATACAAAATATTTTATAAACCCAACCGGAAAATTTGTTATCGGCGGTCCGGCTGGAGATTGTGGTTTAACGGGAAGAAAAATTATTGTTGATACTTATGGTGGCATGGCAAGACATGGTGGCGGTGCATTCTCAGGTAAAGACCCTTCTAAAGTAGATCGCTCAGCTGCTTACGCAGGTAGATATGTGGCAAAAAATATTGTTGCAGCGGGTCTGGCCGATAAATGTGAAATACAAGTTTCATACGCCATTGGAGTTGCTGAGCCAACATCGATCAGTGTGAATACCTTTGGTACATCAACAATTTCAGAAGAAAAAATTGCCGATTTAATAAGAGAGCATTTTGATCTCAGGCCAAGACAGCTAATTAACATGTTGGATTTAAAGAGGCCTATTTATCAAGCAACGGCAGCTTATGGTCACTTTGGAAGAGAAGAAGATGCTTTTACTTGGGAAAAAACAGATAAAGTTGATGCCCTTACGTCATAAAATATAAATTTAAATAAAATAGAAAAAAATGGAAATAACAAATAATCAAGACTATAAAGTAGTTGATATGTCTCTAGCAGAATGGGGAAGAAAAGAAATTGTAATAGCTCAATCTGAGATGCCTGCTTTAATGAAGCTAAGAGAACGTTATGCCGATGAACAGCCTTTAAAAGGAGCCAAGGTCCTAGGCTGTATACACATGACCATTCAAACTGCTGTGCTCATCGAAACTTTAATTTCGCTTGGAGCAGAAGTGAGATGGTCCGGCTGTAATATATTTTCTACTCAAGATCATGCCGCAGCCGCTATAGCTGCTGCAGGAATACCTGTATTTGCTTGGAAAGGTCAAACTGATGAGGAATTTGATTGGTGTATCGAGCAAACCATCTTAAAAGACGGCGCACCTTGGGATGCCAATATGATACTTGACGATGGAGGCGATCTAACAGCGATGGCTCATACTAAATATCCTGAAATATTAGAAAATATCCACGGTATCACTGAAGAAACCACAACAGGAGTTGTTAGGCTTCATGAAATGATAGAGTCGAACGAACTTAAAGTGCCTGCTATAAATGTTAATGACTCTGTTACTAAATCAAAAAATGATAATAAATATGGTACGAGGCACAGCTTAAACGATGGAATTAAAAGAGGAACAGATATGTTTCTGGCTGGGAGAAAAGCTCTTGTTATAGGTTATGGAGATGTGGGTAAAGGTTCAGCGCAAAGCTTAAAACAAGAAGGAATGATTGTTAGAGTTACAGAAGTGGACCCTATTTGTGCAATGCAAGCGTGCATGGACGGGTATGAAGTTGTTTCTCCTTACATTGATGGAATTAATAAAAATAGTGAAGAATCTATCAATAAACTACTTCTTGAAGATACGGATCTGGTGGTTACTTCAACGGGTAACTACAAAGTTTGTGATAAACATATGCTTAAAGCTCTTAAAAAAGGAGCAGTAGTTTGTAATATTGGCCATTTTGATACTGAGATTGACACTGCCTTCATGAGAGAGGAATGGGCCTGGGAAGAGGTTAAACCTCAAGTTCATAAAATCTTCAAAGATACCAAAGCGGGAGACAAGCCAGACCTCGAAAGTGATGATTATTTAATTTTGCTATCAGAAGGAAGGCTCGTAAACCTCGGCAATGCCACCGGACATCCATCCAGGATAATGGATGGCTCTTTCGCAAACCAGGTACTAGCTCAGATGTATTTGTATGAAAAGAAATTTGCAAATATTAATGATGAAGAAGTTAAAAAAGATCTCATCAAAATAGAAGTGCTTCCCAAAAAACTAGACGAAGAAGTCGCTGCTTACATGGTAGAAGGTTTTGGAGGAGTGATGACAAAACTTTCAGACAAGCAAGCAGACTACATAAATGTTCCTACTGAAGGACCATTTAAGACCGAGATCTACAAGTACTAACAGAGAAGATTATGGAAACAAACTCAAAAAATTTAAGTTTTGAGTTTTATCCTCCCAGGACAGATCCGGGAAACGAGAAACTCATATCCGTAGCTAAAGAATTAGAACTTTTTAAGCCTGAATATTTTTCGGTAACTTTTGGAGCAGGAGGTTCTACACAAGAAGGTACTTTTAATACCTGCTTGGCTTTAAAAAACAAAACGACTGTAAATCCTTGTGCTCATATCAGCGGAGTCACTGCGAGTAAAGAAGAAATTAAATCTATTCTTGATTCTTATAAAGAGGCAGGGTTTAAACGGCTAGTGGTATTGAGAGGAGATCTGCCATCTGGAGTTGGGGGCTACGGAGATTTCCCATACGCTAAAGATCTTCTTGAATACATAAAGTCCGTTTACGGCAATCAATTCCATATAGAAGTTGGTGCCTATCCTGAAGTTCACCCTCAAGCAAAATCTGCTGATGATGATTTTATTCACTTTTCTAATAAAGTTAAAGCTGGAGCAGATGGTGCCATCACTCAATTCTTCTTTTTACCTGAAGCCTATTATGAATTCATGGAGAGGTCAGAAAAAGAAAACCTTGGAATACCAATTACTCCTGGACTGATAGCTATTACAAATAAAGAATCTCTTTTAAGAATGGCCAGCAATTGTGGCGCTAAGATTCCCAAAAAAATCATTAAAGATTTAGATAGTTTAAATGATGAAGATGTTGCTAAATATGGAATTGATGTATTAACAAAGCTTGGAGAAGACTTATTGTCATTTGGAGCTCCAGGAATACATTTTTACACCATCAACAAATTAGAACCGACAAAGGCTATAGTAGAATCATTGAAGTTATAAGATGAAGAAGAAAACTACAACAAATCCTCTATGGGGAGGAAGATTCACTGGAGCAGCTAGCAAATTAGTTCAAGACTATACCAGTTCTATTGATGTCGATAAAAGGCTGTACAAAGAAGATATTGCTGGTTCTTTAGCCTATGCGTTAGGGTTAAAAGAAGCTAAAGTTATTTCTGCAAAAGACTATTCAAAAATATCCAAGGGCTTAAAAAGCATACTAAAGGAAATAGAAAGTGGTAAATTTCAATGGGACAAGGGTCTTGAGGACGTTCACATGAATATAGAATCTGCCCTGATAAAGAAGGTAGGAAATTCAGCAAAAAAGCTTCATACCGGCAGATCAAGAAATGATCAAATTTCTACAGACTTAAGGCTGCATTTAGATACTGTAATTAAGAATATTCTTAATTTAATAAGCCAAGCTCAACTATCTATTGTGGAGAAAGCTAAAGTTCACGCTGAAGATATCATGCCTGGCTTCACACATATGCAGATAGCTCAGCCCGTTACTTTAGGTCACCATCTTTTATCTTGGTTTGAAATGCTAGAAAGAGATTTTTCTAGGTTTTCTGAAACTAAAGAAAGGATGAGTGTTATGCCTTTGGGGTCGGCTGCATTAGCTGGTAGTAGGTTTAAAATAGATAGAGAGAAACTTGCCAAACGACTAGATTTTAATAGCACTTCAAATAATTCAATGGACGCTGTTAGTGACAGGGATTTTGTAATCGAATTTTCTGCAAATTCAAGTATTCTTGGTATTCATCTCTCAAGAATCTGCGAAGAACTAGTGATTTGGTCTTCTTCTCAATTCAATTATATCCAGCTATCAGACGAATTCTGCACTGGCTCTTCTATCATGCCTCAGAAAAAAAATCCTGATGTGGCTGAGTTGATAAGAGGGGGTTCTTCTAAAACAATTGCAAGTCTAATGGGCTTATTGTCACTAATGAAGAATCAGCCTTTATCTTACAATAGAGACATGCAAGAGGATAAAGAATTTATTTTTTCAGCTTCTGATTACTGCACATCAAGTTTAGAGCTTTTTTCTCACATGATAAGCGAGATGACGGCTAACACAGAGAGAATGAAAACCGATTGCAATATGGGACAAATAACAGCAACCGACTTAGCGGATTATCTTGTAGAACGGGATATACCTTTCAGGAAAGCACATGAAATAGTAGGGAAAATTGTGAAACATGCAGAAAGTAAAAATCTACAAATTTTTGAACTCCCGATTAGCGAACTACAAAAGTTTACAAATGTTATTTCAAACGACGTTAAAAGTTACCTTGATCCTCAGGAGGCCATAAAAGCCAGAAACCTCAAAGGCGGAACAGCACCAACGCAAGTCAAAAAGCAGGTTGCCCGAGCTCTAAAATTGATCAAAAATAGAAAATAAATGTTTTTTTCATCAATTAAAATAATTCTACTACTTACAGTTTGTTCTGGATTGTTTTCTGCCTGCGGTCAAAAAGGACCGCTATATATTCCAAAAGAAACATATAATGCTGCTCATGCATGGAGTAAATAAGAAGAATGGAGAGCTGTACCTAGACGATACATCATTATCTGATCTAGCGATTTCATTTGGAACGCCTTCTTACGTTTATTCTGCCTCCCTAATCAAAGATAACTTCTTGGAGTATAAAGACTCCATGCGCATCAATGACAAAGTTTGCTTTGCTGTTAAATCCAATTCGAATATTGCCGTTCTTAAACTTTTAAATTCTCTGGGCTCAGGATTTGATGTTGTCTCAGGAAATGAATTAAAAAGGTGTTTGGTAGCCGGGGCCGATCCTAAAAATATTGTCTTTTCAGGTGTCGGTAAAACAAAAGAAGAAATTAAACTGGCAGTGGAAAGTGATATTTTTTCTATCAACATAGAATCTGAAAGTGAGCTAGAGAGGATCATTAAGATTGTTGAAGAGGCTGGTAGAAAAGTAAATTGCGCAATCAGAGTAAACCCTGATATATCTGCTGAATCGCATCCTTACATTACCACAGGACTAAAAACTTCTAAGTTTGGTGTCACCAGTCAAGTTGCATTGACTATGTCTAAAAGAATTCAAGAAATTGAAAACGTAAACTTAATCGGCCTTGCTTGCCATATAGGTTCTCAAATAACCAAACTTGAACTTATCCTCGACAGTCTTGACCATCTCACTGAGCTGGCTAATGAAATAAATAAAGAATCAAATAATATTGAATTTATAGATATTGGCGGGGGACTGGGTATTACTTACAGGGATGAAGACAGCGCAAATGCAAAAGACATAATGACTAAAGTTTTAGATAGAATCAAAGACCTTAATTTTGATTTGGTGGTTGAACCCGGCAGGTCAATAACAGGAAACGCCGGTGTTTTATTGTCGCAAGTTGAATACATTAAAGAAACGGAAGCCACCAATTTTGCCATTGTTGATGCTGGAATGAATGATCTGATTAGGCCGTCTCTTTATTCTGCATGGCATAAAGTTAGTGCGGTTAGAGATCTTGAAGTTCTTGAAAAAAAATACGAAATAGTGGGTCCAGTTTGTGAAAGCGCCGATAGCCTAGCTAAAGACAGGGCTCTTAAAATTGAAGAGGGCTCTGTTATTGCAATTCATGATGTTGGAGCGTACGGCAATGCAATGGCCTCAAACTACAATACCAGATTAAGGCCCCCTGAAATAATGGTTGATGGGTCGGATGTTCAAATAATTAAGAGAAGGGAAACTTTTGAAGAACTGATATCTTTTGAAGATATAGATCATGAAAATTGAAGCACACAGACTGTCTGGACTTGGAAATATAATCCTCCTAGTAGACTTGATAAGACAGCCAGGCGAAATAAATAGCCCTAATATAAAAAAAATAATTCATGAAAGTAAGATACATTTTGATCAATTGATAACCATTGAACCTCCCAAAGAGCCTCTGGTAGATTTAAGCGTCCAGATTTTTAATAACGATGGGTCTAAAGCTAAAAACTGCATAAACGGTGCCAGATGTTTAACTAAGTATGTATCTGATAGTGGCTTAATTCCCCAAAAAAAATTCTCCGTTAATACCGATGGAGGAATCTGGCAATTGTCGGATAATCAAGACGGGAGTTTCTCGGTTGAAATGCCTCCGCCTAACTTCACGCAAGGTCAGGAGAGCCTTCCAACCATAAACTCAAATAAAAAATACGTGCTAGAAGTTGAAGATATAAGTCTTGAAGTGGCCCTTATTAATATTGGGAACCCTCATGCCGTTCATTACCTTGACGACATTGTGGACTTTCCTCTGACATCCATAGGTATAAAACTTCAAGATAGTAGCTGGTTTCCAGACGGGATAAATTTTGGCGTTGCGAAAGTAAACTCAACGAATAACATAGATCTAAGAGTCTATGAAAGAGGTGCCGGAGAAACTCTGGCTTGTGGTAGTGGAGCTTGTGCTGCTGTAGTTGCAGGATGCCATGAAGGATTGCTTGATGATGACGTTGAGGTAAACTTTAAAAAAGGGAAACTAAACATCAGCTATAAGAAGCATTCTGGTACCTTGATTGCACGCGGCGGAGCTGATTATTTAGATCATTTATCACTAGAGATATGAAAGAAATTAAAAAAAAATCTCTTACAACTAAGGAGGTAACTAACTTCCTTCTTTTTAATCCAGATTTCTTGTCCAAAAATCCAGAAATACTTAATTCCATTGAAGTGATCCACGAAACTGGTGGAGCTGTCTCTCTTATACAGCGGCAAGTTGAGATACTAAGAGAAAATTACAATTCAACAACAAATAATTTATTAGATCTTCTGTCCATAGCCAAGACTAATGAAGAAATTTTTTCTCAAACTAAAGAGTTAATCCTTGACCTAATTGGAGCTGATTCCATAGTCGAAATTGCTGAAAAGATTGAATTTGTCTTTGAGAAGCAATTCAATGCAACAAAATGTCGTCTTGTCTTCTTTAAAGAACATAAAGATATTCCTAAAGGCCGGTTCAAAGATGCCAAACTCTCTCATGAAAATTTTGGTGATAAGTACAATGCACAAGACATCTACTGCGGGCCCATCACAGAAAAACAAGCTACTTTTTTATTTGGTAAACGAACCAAGATTATTGAATGCGCCATGGTGCCATTAAGAAGTTCTGAATTTCCTGGTCTTATAGCGATTGGTTCAAATATTGAAGGTAAATACAACGCCGAAAAGGATACCCTGTTTTTAGATTTTATTGCTGAAGTTACAAATAAACTAATAGAGAAATTCAATCAGTAAATGCTCTTAAATGAGGTGCACAATTTCCTCTCTAACTTAGAAATTGTTAAGCAGCTGTCTTTTCATACCATTGATAACTACAAAAGAGATATAGAGAAATTTTGTGCCTATCTTTCAGAAGAAGACATTTCTTCATGGCAGAACGTAAGGGAACATGAAGTAAGAAGCTACATTAATAAAGAAAGAAGAAGGGGATTAAATCCAAGGAGCCTGCAAAGAATTTTATCTTCCATAAGAAGTTTTTTTAATTATTTGGTTGATGAAAATATTGTTCAACTCAATCCTGCATTAGCGATTAATTCTCCAAAGGCAGCAAATTTATTACCAAAAGCCATGGACGCAGACCTGGTTCAAAAATTATTGGACTTCAAAGCCGAAGGAGCAATTGAAATAAGAGACAAAGCAATGGCAGAACTTCTTTATTCTTCTGGCTTGAGGTTGGCAGAACTCTGCAGCCTTGACCTTACTAGCATTTCTATAAAAGAAAGGAGTTGTAGGGTGGTCGGCAAAGGTAATAAGACTAGAGATTTGCCCATAGGAAGGAAAGCTATCCAATCAATTAGAGATTGGTTGATACACCGAAATAACTATATTAAAGATGAAAATTCTGAAGAGGTATTGGCTTTATTTCTTAACAATAAAGGTAAAAGGATTTCACCTAGATCTGTTCAACTGAGGTTAGCAAAATTAAGCAAAATGAGGGGGCTGCCAGTCGTGAATCCTCACATGCTAAGACATTCTTTTGCCAGTCATGTGCTTGAATCAAGTGGCGACTTAAGAGCCGTCCAGGAAATGCTGGGTCATTCAGATATAGGAACTACCCAGATTTATACTAAATTAGATTTTCAGCATCTATCAAAGGTTTACGATGCATCTCACCCAAGGGCAAAAAAGAAAGATAAAACATGACTATAAAAGTAATTTCGTTTGATTTAGATGATACATTCTGGCCAATTATGCCCACCATTTTGAATGCTGAAAAAATAACTAATGGCTGGATTAAAGAAAACTATCCAGGAGTGGGCTCTCTTCTTGGTTCAAAAGACGTTCTTGAGATACGCGATAAATTATTAAAAGACAACCCTGGTCTTATGTACCAATTATCCAAGTTGAGGGAATTATCTTTTGTAGAACTGGGAGTATTGGCAGGTTATTCAGAAAAGGAGGCAAAAGAAATGGCGACCAGTTCTTTTGAAATATTCTATAGAGAAAGAAATAATGTTGTGCTGTATGCAGGTGTCGAAGAGTGTTTGGATAGTTTAAATAAACAATACTCTTTGGGCGTTATCACTAATGGTAATGCTGATCTAAAAATTATTGGTATAGATCATTATTTTGATTTTAACTTCTCCGCATCTGGCTTTAATGCGGCTAAACCAGATCCCGTTATGTTTGAGGCAGTCAAAGACTTTACAAAATGCAAAGGAAATCAGATTTGTCATGTTGGCGATCACCCAATCAATGATGTGAAAGCTAGTTATGACTGTGAAATGAATCCTATTTGGTTTAATGATCAAGAGTTAGAGTGGTCCGTTCCCGAGATTCAACCTCTTGAAGTAACTCATTGGGAAAGAATGGAAGAGGCTATTAAAACTTTCTGAGCTTATAGCTGGGATAAATAATTATCTAACCTGTCTGAATTCATGATGAACTTTGATTTTTGGTTTTGTGCTGCTTGCTTCACTGAATCCAGATTAACAGCCTTACCTACTTGTATAACTCCTATCATTGCCATCATGACGTGAGGATCGCATTGATAAACATACACACCTTCGGCGTCCAAAGTGACGCTTATGTCTTTACTCAATTGACCCAGCCAATTCTTTGCTCCATCAGGAATCATGCCTTCTATGGATACTGAATTATGAGACATATCAACGGCTTTGAAGTGAATAGTATCTCCTTTTGATACCTTGATAACAGCGGGCTCAAAGATCATTGTGCCTCCAGCGCCCGAATTAAGCATTTTAACCACATGCTCTGAACCTTGAGATAATTCTATCTTCTCCATAACTACTGCTGGATTTGCGGCCATTGGCATCGCCACAGCAACGTTTGAAGAACAATCTTCTCCTTCCATACAAACCGAACCCACGGGTGCTATTCTTTTTTTAAGAGCCTCTTCCGCCTGGGAAGAGTAAGCCGGTAAAACGAAAATAAATGTAAGAAAAATTAATACAATTTTTGTGTAGTTCATGTTTATTCTATTTAGCTAAAGATAAGCGTCGGCATTATAAAGGAAGAGTGAATAACAATCTTCAATGTTTTAATCAAAATGCAGCTATGCCTGTTTGTGATCTTCCAAGAATGAGTGCGTGTATATCGTTAGTTCCTTCATAAGTATTAACTACTTCTAAATTAACCATGTGTCGCATGATGGGGTATTCATCAGATATGCCGTTACCGCCCAACATATCTCTGGATTGTCTGGCTATTTCCAATGCCTTGCCTGTTGAATTTCTTTTTATTAACGAAATTAATTCCGGTGCTATTCCTTCTTGGTCCATCATTTGTCCGGCCCTAAAACAACCTTGCAAGCCCAAAGCAATGTCCGTTTGCATATCAGCAAGCTTGAGCTGGATGAGTTGATTGGCCCCAAGTGGTTTATTAAATTGCTTACGATCCATTACATAATCTCGAGCAGTCAGCCAACATGTCTCAGCAGCCCCCAATGCGCCCCATGCAATTCCATACCTCGCATTATTTAAACAGCTAAACGGGCCCTTCAAACCTTCTACTTCCGGAAGCATCTGCTCTTCCGGTACAAAAACTTCTTCCATTACTATTTGGCCTGTAACTGAGGCTCTAAGAGCAAGTTTGCCTTCTATTTTAGGTGCACTTAAGCCTTCCATGCCTTTCTCAAGAATAAAACCCTTAATAATACCTTCATCATTTTTAGCCCATACAACAAAGACATCGGCTATGGGACTATTCGAAATCCACATCTTAGCACCCGAAAGAGAATAACCGCCCTTTACAGACTTAGCTCTAGATATCAGACCACCAGCGTCTGACCCATAATCTGGCTCTGTTAGCCCAAAACAACCAATCCACTCCCCGCTTGCTAACCTCGGAAGATATTTTTCTCGCTGTGCTTCAGTACCAAAAGCATAAATTGGGTACATGACCAAAGAAGACTGCACACTCATCATGGAACGATAGCCTGAATCAACTTTTTCTATTTCTCTCGCGACAAGACCATAGCTCATGTAGTCAACCCCGGGGCAGTCATACCCTTGAATTGTTGACCCTAAGAGCCCTAAATTTCCCATTTCTTTAAAAATGGATGGATCTGTCTCTTCGCTTCTGAAGGCCTCTCTAACTCTAGGAAGCAATTTATCTTGAGCGTATTGATGGGCGGTATCTCTTACCATTCTCTGATCATCATTTAACTGCTGATCAAGTAGAAAGGGATCTTTCCAATTTAATGATTGCCAATTGCTCTTACTAGCCATTCTTTACTCCGCTTATGTAGAAAAAGGCTGGAGATAATAACAGGAGCATTCTATTAATAAAATAAAAGGTTGGAATTCTATATAATCTGATTTTGGGCTAGTAGTTCAGCATGGATAGAACGTCTGCCTCCGGAGCAGAAGGTCACAGGTTCAAATCCTGTCTAGCCCATTAAATTTAAGATAAACTCTATTGGTAATGAAAAAATTGCTCTTAATCCTAGGAATCTTAATCTTTAGTGCATATGCAATACCTTTCTTTCTATTTTGGATTGCGGCTTTAATGGGATCTTTAATTAGCGAGACTATATACCTTAATGCCCAAACCATGTTATCTCAGTTAAAATCTGAAGGTTATTTAGGTTTAGTTATAGCCCAAACGACACTCACTCCTTTGCTTTCTGCTTTGATAGCAATATTTTTGTATAAAAAATATAAGAAACTAAACTAAGTGTTTTTTTGCTAAATTTCCTTTTAGAACTTACGATATAACTAAATTTTGGGGAAAATTATGGAATATGATCTTTTAATTAAGAACGGAACGATAGTAGATGGAACAGGCTCTGATGCCTATTCTGGAGATATTTCAATCAAAGATGGAGTTATAACTGAAATCGGCGAAGTGAGTGGTGAAGCCGCTGAGATTATAGATGCTGAAGGTATGACTGTATCACCTGGTTTTGTTGATATACATACTCATCTGGACGCACAAATTGGCTGGGACCCTGAAATGACGCCTATTTGCTGGCACGGTGTTACCACGGCTTTGATTGGAAACTGCGGCCTCACCTTTGCTCCTTGCAAGCCTGATGATGTCGAACTTCTCGCTGGCATGATGGAAACAGTGGAGGACATTCCAAAACAGGCCATACTCTCCGGGCTTTCTTGGAACTGGGAGCACTACGGTCAATACCTCGACATGCTGGAAGAACTAAAACCTTCACTGAATGTTGCTGGTCTCGTGGGTCATTGCGCTGTTCGCTATTACGTTATGGGTGATCGATCTTTTGATGAGCAGGCAACTGATGCTGAAAAGCAACAGATGGCGGACATTGTAGAAAAGGCAATGAAAGATGGTGCGGTTGGATTCTCGACCAATCGTTACGAACCACATAAGGCTCCGGATGGTCGTGCAATTCCAGGAACCTATGCCGAGAGTTCTGAGCTTTTAGAGATTGCAAAGGTTGTCGGGCCTCAAGATGGTTTGATGCAACTCGTTGGCGCAGATTTTGATATTATGAAGTCGATTGCAGACACAGAAGGCAGCAGAGTCTTATTTAGCTATGGTTGTTCTGGCGAAGAGGGATCCGGGGAAAGGGCTGCAACGCAACTGGACGAACTGAACTTAGAAGGACGTAATATCACCGGCATCAGTCACACACGTGGATCTGGCTATATGTTTGGTCTCCAGTCAGACATACCTATCTCAGGT
>CAJJAM010000031.1 GCA_905182235.1 SAR86 cluster bacterium SAR86B
AGGTAGTTTCATTAAAGAAGAAAGGTTTGATAAAAACGTCATTTTTTTCCTAGGGTTAGTTCTTGCTCACAATAAAACAAGATGGATTAGAAGAAAACTCTTTAATTGCGATCTATAACCTGCATGACTGTATTGAAAGTAGTTTCAATCCAGGGCTTTAATTCGTGTGATTGTTTACTTAGTAGTTATTTCTTATATTACAAAGGATCGCCTCCCAATACAGCGGGCGTCTCGCAATAAGTCGTTAGAATATATCGTTGGTGATCTTCTACTCGCTGTGTAAGTGCCTCAGCAATCTCTGGCATCTTAGAATTGCCTTCAAACCACATTAGCATGCCTTGATTTTGCTGAGTCTTAGGCATGATTTCAGGCGGAACTGGGAGTGTACTCATGCTCAAAGTAGCCCAATATACATCAACAGCAGTGAGCGAATCCCCCACAAGATAACGCGAGCCAAGCTTTTCTTGTGCTTTGAGACGACCATCTATCAATCCTATTACCTCAGCAATCTTAGCTGGAGCGGTGGAGCTAGCCTCCTCGCTGTATCCGTACTTTCGACCTAAAGGACTGTCATTCAAAATTCTTATATTCCAAACGAGACCATCCTCAGCCAAAACAACAGCACAAAGACCAAACATCTCCACTCTAAGTTCAAACTTATCTGGAATTAAAGCTGGGCTGCCCTCATCACCGATTTCTTCTGCCAAAGCAAGTTGTTCAATCCAGACATTTCTTGGCCTCTCTTCATCGTGAAGCATTGTTGGTAAACTTGTCTGGCACGTTAGATCAAACAGTTGCGCTTGTCGGTCCTCGCCGGTCTCCTTATCGATTCCCATGAAGGGATGTAAAACTCGGATAAGAGGTATTTTTTTTACGTAACATATGTTTTTAAGCGCTTCTGCATATAAAGCCTGAACGCCTGGAACAAAAGTTACTCTGGTTCCAATCTTCATCTCTGCTGCTTCATCAAGTGAAACGAACTCCGGGCTTTGTATATTCTTTTTATCAGTCAAAATTTGATCTCCTTAAAATTGTTAAACAACAATAAATTAAAAAGCTTTTTGTATCAATTTTTATGCTCGTCTCCAGCTTTCTTGTTTTTGTAGTACCCCCTAAAAGCAATATAGGTTTGTATCAAGTTAGCAATAACGAAGGCGTATAAATCCACAAACACAAAAACTGCTGCTCCGGAAAATCTGCTGACACCAGTGAGAATATAACCATTCAATCTTGTTTCATGTTTTACAGAGCTAACGCAATATAAACTCAACACACTAAGAAATAAGATGACCCATTGCCCGTACTGTAGAAAATTTTCAATCATAAGATTAGCTCCTTAAATTATTTAGTTTTTAATTTTTGTATGGTCGACTGTCAATCTTCATATTCAAAAACTTGGCTTGTTTTTTATCAAAGTCTGAACATGCTTTGTTATAAGATAGGCCACGTATACCGCCTCGTACTGTTGCTGGTTCCACCGATCGATAAAAACCCCTCCAACTCTCGGGTAACTTTATGGAATCTGGTGGTGCTAACCACAGTCTGTAAAGGCAGCGCTTATCAGATTCATTTTCAAAATCGATATACTCAGTCCTCGAATGAAACATTGTGTAATTATTAAGGATTTGCATATCACCGGGTTCGAGATACATCGTATACATTAACTCCGGCCGCCTGAGGATTTCATCCAGAACATCCATTGTTTCTATTTGAGCAGCCGAAAGTTTTATAACTCCTTCAAATTTTTGGGCAGACTGAACTCTGTTACGATTCCAATTACAAAATAAATTACCATTATCTTCTTCAAATAAGGGCAAGCTATAAAAAGGCTTTTCATCAGAAGCTTGTTCATCTTGACGACTAAAATAAAAATACTGATAAGCTATTTCTGCTAAGTCCGGGCGCTCTTTAATAAGGTAGTTTTGAGCTGTCACCCCACTCGATATCATGCTTTGACCACCTGATTTTGCTTTGTTGTAACAAGTTAGAGCTGTTAAATCAGCCACATCAACGTGAAAATCAAGTTTAGCGTTTGATGAATAACCCCTTCCGTTAGCTGCACGATAATTTGTTCCAATATTGCGGACGGCAGAAATATAGTGTGATGCTAATCCCTGAGGTCTTGCTACTCCAACTCTAAGACCAATAGCCCAACTCAAAAGCTTAAATTCTTCGTAGCTGAGATCTTCACGCGGCAGCCCTTTTATGATGGCAAGACCTTTTCCATGATGTGCTTCGGAAACAGCTTTTGCTATGGTTTTCCAGCTAGAGCCAAAATCAAATTCATCAGGTAAATAGTCAAATAAATCTCTACCCTCTTCATATGCAGATTTAATTAACGCACTGAGTCGCTGTTTTTCTGTTTCTGTTATTGTAAAAACCCAGTCTTCATTAGATGTTAGATGATCAACCTCCCATGATGCTGGCGTCTTAAAGTTATTCATTTCCTAGATACAAACAACCATTACTTCTTATTAGTTATCCTTCTTTGTCATCCTGTCCAAGGACTCCTTTATCTTTAAGTTCTTTTTCCATCAACAGAACTTTTGCAAGTGCCGCCAAACCAAAAATAAAACCCATGATTCCTAATGCTTCCATCTTATCTCTCCTGTGTTGTTAATACTTTTCTCCGTCTTCTCTAGGCTGAAAAAATTTAGCCATTTCCTCTTCTGAAGTTTTATTAATTTCTTTCCTAGAAAGTATATTATCAAAGTGAGATTTTAGAGAATCATCCCATGCAGGATGAGATAAAATATAAAAAATATTTTCTTTGATAGCTTCGTAAACAATGTTCGCAATTTCTTCAGGTTTTTTACCCTGTCTAAGCATAGCAGACATAATCTCTGCTCCCACTGGCGGTACAACTTCCTCTGACTTACCCAGATGATTAGGTCTATTTCTCTCAGAATTGTCTATATTCGTGTCGACAAAACCCGGACATAAAACAGAAGCATTTATTTTTGCTCCTCTGGCTACAAGATCTCTGCTCAAGGCTTCAGTGAGTGCCATAACAGCATGCTTACTAACACCATAAGTTCCTGCACCTGGCATCAAACCTGCTAAAGAAACTGTTGTAACGACATGCCCTTCTTCTCCGTGCTCAAGCATGTGAGGAATGAAGGTCTGGAGGCCATGCAATACAGCTTGATAATTCACTCCCATAACCCAATCCCAATCGTTCTTATCAATTTCCCATATTGCCTTGGTACCTGAATTAGCTCCTATTCCTGCGTTATTGCACAAAATATGAATATTTCCATATTCTTCATTCGCTTTCGCAAATAATTCTTCAATTGATTCTTCAACCAACACATCTGTTTTAATTCCTATAACTCTATGCTGATACTGTCTAAGATTTTCTACTGTTTTTTCTAGGGCTTCTTCTTCTATATCTGCCAGAACTACTTGCATCTTCTCTTTGGCAAATTTCTCTGCCAAAGCCTTTCCTATTCCGCTTGCTGCACCAGTAATGACAACGGTCTTTCCTTCAAAATTTTTCATTTATTCCTCTAAATATTAGCCAGTAGCTTAAATAAAATATTATCACTATTATGGCTAGCTCCAAAGCTATTAAAGGGTAAAAATAATGAGCTTGAGTGAATACATGAATGTTTGAGACGATGCTTAATAATCTAGATGACATATTTCTTAAAGACGCTGGCTGTAGCAATGCAGTTAGGAATTTAGCTAAAACAGTAGTGCTATGACAGTGGAGGCTACAAAAGAAAATCTGGCGCTAGATGGTAAAATTGTTCCTACATTTTTTAAGTATTTAGTACCCTCCATGCTTAGCTTAATCGCGATGACCTCAGCATCCCTGGTAGATGGGATTTTTATAGGTAACTATGTTGGTGTTACCGCCCTGGGGGCAATCAATCTGACGATTCCTGTAACTGCATTACTTTTTGGGTTTGCGATGATGCTCTCGGTTGGAGGTTCAGTTCGTGCAGGTAAGTATTTAGGAGAAAAAGACTACGCAGCAGCATCCTCTATTTTCAGTAAGACTTTGATTTTTGTTACTGGCTACGGTGTGTTGGCAATCTCTTTAGGGCTCTTTTTTGAGTTAGAGCTTTTTGCTGGCCTCGGTGCCAAAGAAGAATTATTTCCTGTCATGAGTGAGTACTATCGGGTGATCCTGCCATTTCTTTTAGCTCAGTTCATCGTAATAGTGATGTATTTTTTTATTCGTTTAGATGGGTTTCCCAATCTTGTCGCTGTCGCACTGACTGTGGGTGCCTTAGTAAATATACTTTTGGATTATCTGTTCATTGGAGTACTAGGTTTTGGGTTGCGTGGTGCAGCGTTTGCGACGGGCATCTCTCAGGCGCTTCCCATGTTGGTTATGATGGCTTATTTCATTAGTCCAGATAGAAC
>CAJJAM010000032.1 GCA_905182235.1 SAR86 cluster bacterium SAR86B
CATTTCTTTGGTTTCAGACTCTTCTATGTATGCTAAGAACTCTTTCGAATCCCAGCCTAGTTTTTCTGAAATATTAACCAAAATTTTATTAGACGATATATCTAAGCCCTCACTCCAATAAGAACTAAAAATTATTTCAACATATTCTGGTAAAACGCATTTCTCTAATGCAAAGAAAGAGCCTCTCATTGCTTTTACGCTATTAATTGGAAAAATATCTGGCCAGTTGAATTGAATTTCTCTTATTCTTGCCCAGTCATTCATGTCCTTTCGGGAGTATGCTAATTTCTCTTTTACTGGGTTTGCTCTTGACTCATAGACACTTGGATTCATGGTGTTAAAAACCCCTCCCACAAGAATGGGCTTCCATATTAAATTGCAGTCTTGTCTTTGGCATAATGATTCTATTTCTCTAAACGCAAGGTAAGTCCAAGGGCTGCTGCAATCAAAAAAGAACTCGAGTTTAGTTTTCATAATTAATTATCTTTAGCCAACTCAGCCATTTGGGTAAACAAGAGCGTTATGTCCTCGCGTTGTTCTTCTCCTCTAAATTCCCTATAGAGTGAATTGATGTTAACCGCTATGCGCTCGCTGTCTCCCCAGCTTGAAAAAGCTTTTAAGTCTATATCTTTGCATGCCTCTAGAGCTTCCATCCCTCCATCAAAACGAATTTTTGCTTCATGATGAATGTAAATTAAATAATCCCTAACTGCTTCAACGCCTTTTTTATCAGTTACGGGGCCATGTCCAGGGACTACGTTTTCAATATCCAGAGAAATAATCTTATTGCAAGCATCAATCCAATTGCTTACTGGTCCAGCCCAAAGAATAGGATGGCCTTCTATAAATAAAATATCTCCTGTAAAAACTACCTTATCATCGGGAACGAAAACAATAACGTCTCCGTTAGTGTGGGCCGGCCCTACTTCAAATAATTTAACTTCCTTATCCCCAACTCTTCTTGACGTTTCTCCTTGAAAAGTTGAATTGGGTAATTTTCTAGTGACATTTTTGAAATCAAAGTGCCCGAAGCATTTAGTAAAGAATTCACCTAATTCTCCCATTTTATCGGCATTGTCTAATAGGCTGGCCATCGTTTCAGGTGATTCATGCGCCATCTCTTCAAGGGTAGCTTGGCTGGATATGATTTCATTGGTTTTAACGCAGTTATTTCCGTTGCAATGGTCTCCATTTGAATGGCTGTTGATAAGGGCTATTGTATTTTTCATGGCCTTTGGTTCAGCTGATTTCATATCACCTAACATTGCGTTGGTTAAGTTTTCGTCAAACAAAGTATCGACGATAAGTGACTCCTCTCCATCGCACACTAAACCGGCATTACTCCATCCCCATCCACCATCAGGCTGCAAGTAGCCATAGGTATGATTTCCTAAATCACACAAACCTTTCTGATAGGGTTTTATGCCAAGATTTGAATATTTATTTTTCATCATATTTAATACAAGATATCAGAAAATTAACGCTTAACTTACTTAAATTTTTACAAAACTCTTGCTGCCTATATAATCACTCTACATTATGAAAAAACTTTTTTTTCAACTCCCACTTCTTATCTTAATTAGCTCTTTTTTAGCAGCTGAAGAAAGCAATTTAAAACTTGATATTCAATCAGTAACCAGGGACATAGAAATATTCCATAATCAAGAAGATGTATCTCTCACCACAGAGATAATTAAAATTTTATCCGATCAACACTACGTAAAGAAACCCTATTCCTCTATTCGCCCAAAGGCCTTTGATCTTTTTATAGAGAGATTAGACCCGGCAAAGAGTATTTTTCTTGAATCTGAAGTGCTGTCTTATCAAGCAAATCTTAATCTTCTTGATGAAGGTTTTAAATCTGATCTAGCAGAAGCCTTTAAACTATTTGAAATCTACAAGAACAGATATTTAAATCGACATGACGCACAGCTGGCCTTTCTTAACCAAATCACAGAGCAAGACTTAATCCTCAACAGAAAAATAAGGAGAGACCGAAGTGAAGCCATTAGACCTGGAGAACTAAATGATTTAAAAACCTTATGGGAAAGTTTAATTATAAATGACGTTATTCAGTTAATACTAAGCGGCAATACTTTAGAAGAAGCGAAAGAGAAACTATTAAAACGCCTAACCAATCAGAAAAATTTTTTTTCACAGACTCGTCAGGAAGATATATTCAATATCTATGTAAATTCTATAACAAGCTCCTATGGCCCTCACACAAACTACATGTCCCCTAAAAGAAAGGAAGACTTTGATATAAACATGAGCTTGTCCTTAGAAGGAATAGGCGCTCTACTTTCTTCCGATGGCATGTACACAACAATTTCTTCATTGGTGGCCGGAGGGCCGGCTGAGAAATCTGATTCAATAAAACCAAACGATAGAATTATAGGAGTAGCACAAGATGGCGATGAAAATATTACGGACGTAATCGGATGGAGAATAGACGATGTAGTTAAATTAATTAGGGGACCAAAGGATTCAAAAGTTAAATTAGAGATCATTCCTGCCACATCCTTAGACGATTCCAATACTCAAGTGATTGAAATAACGCGCAATATCGTAAAACTAGAAGATCAGGCGGCAGAAAAAAATATTATTGAAATTGAAAGATCATCTAAGAAATTTAAAATAGGCGTAATAGAACTCCCTGCTTTTTACTTTGATTTTGAAGCTTATCAAAACAGAGACTATAACTACAGGAGTAGCAGCAAAGACGTTAAAAAGCTTCTTTCAGAACTAAAAAAAGAAAACGTGGATGGTCTAATTCTTGATTTGCGTAATAACGGCGGTGGTTCACTATATGAAGCCAATGCTCTTGCGCATTTATTTTTAGGAAGAGGAACTACGGTCCAAATTAAAAATTCCGCTGGAAATATTCATTCATTAGGAGAAAAATGGGGATATCAATTCTTCAACGCGCCATTGGCTATTCTTGTGAATAAATTTAGTGCATCAGCATCAGAAATTCTTGCAGGTGCTATTCAAGATTATGATAGAGGGCTAGTAATAGGAACTGAAACCTTTGGTAAAGGCACTGTGCAAAGAGTGGATCAGCTCACATCTGGACAGCTAAAGTTTACTGAATCTAAATTCTACAGAGTCAGTGGAAGCAGTACTCAGAATAAAGGTGTAACACCTGACATATCTTTACCAACCACCATAAACATTGATGAAGTCGGTGAAAATCAGCTTCCAGGTGCTCTTGAACATGACAACATACCAACCACAAGATACAGAGACTTTGGAAGAATAAACCCATACTTAGATGAGTTAAAAGAGAAAAATAGAGAAAGAATTAGTCAATCTGTCTTTTACCAAAATCTTAATCAAAGAAAAGAATGGAGGGAACTGCAAGAAATTGAATGGCTGGAACTCAACCTTGAGAAGAGAAGAGCTATAAAAGATAGAACAGAAAAAGAGCTACTTGCTTTAGAAAACTCTCTAAGGGCTCAAATGAATCTTGAAATATTTCCTACTTACCAAGAATTTCTGGACCGAGAAGATGATCCTGACAAAATTAGTTTTGATAAAAAAGAAATTAAAGAAACAGCCAACATACTTATAGATCTTATAGAATCTAAAAATAAAACCACCATGGCTTCATTAGAAGCAGGATAAAATTATGAAAGTCATTTCATTTAACATAAACAGCATTAGAGCCAGAATACCCCAAGTACAGGCCATTATTGATAAACATTCCCCGGATGTAATAGGCCTCCAAGAAACTAAGGTTCAAGATATTGAATTTCCCCATGAAGCCGTTGAAGATATGGGCTATCAAGCCCATATACACGGCCAAAAAGGCCACTATGGAGTTGCTATCCTTACAAAGAAAAAGCCTCTAAAGGTAATTAAAGGCTTTATAAAAGATACTGAAGAATCTCAAAAAAGATTTATATCTGTCGAATATAAAATTGGAAAGAAAGTTGTTCATGTTCTCAATGGGTATTTTCCTCAAGGAGAAGAAAGAAATCACCCAACAAAATTTCCAGCTAAGCAAAAATTCTATAAAGATCTTATTTCCCATCTCAAAAAAAATTATTCACCAGAAGATTTAGTCATTGTTATGGGAGATTTAAATATATCACCACAAGACATTGATATAGGCATTGGAGAAGTTAATAGAAAAAGATGGTTAAGTTCTGGAAAGTGCAGCTTTCTTCCTGAAGAGAGAGAAATGCTATCAAAACTGACTTCCTGGGGTCTTGTGGATTCCTACAGAACCATTAACCCTGAAAAGGATGATCTTTATAGCTGGTTTGATTACAGAAGCAAAGGTTTTGATGACAGTCCAAAGAGAGGACTGCGTATAGACCACATATGGGTAACTGAAAATCTTAATAAAGGATTAAAAGATGTTGGCATAGACTACGAAATAAGAGGCATGGAAAAACCTTCAGACCATGCACCTATATGGTCAACATTTAAAGTCTAATCTCTCCTTGCATTAAAGAACTGCTTCAAGATACTTGAAGACTCTTTTTCTAAAGGGCCCTGCCTGTATCTTACCTTGTGATTTAGAAAAGAAGATTCTAATAATTGACCATTGCTAACCACCACGCCTGACTTAGGATCCTTGGTTGAATAAACCAACTCTGACAATCTAGCTTGGACCAATGCTCCGCAACACATCATGCAAGGTTCTAGAGTGACGAACATAATCGCTTCTTTTATTCTGTAGTTTCCAATCACCACTGCTGCTTTCCTTAAAGCCTCTATTTCAGCATGGGCACTTGGATCCATGCCATTTAAAGAGTTATTATGTGCTCTAGAGATAATCTCACCATCTAGAACCACCACGGCCCCTACCGGTACTTCATTTTTATGATATGCCTCTTCTGCTTGAGCCAAAGCACTTTTCATAAAATCTAGATCATCCATTATGCTAAATCTACTGCGTATTTCTTCAAATCAATCAAATCTATATATTCAAGAGCTTTTTCATGAGTTGAGGATAAAACAACCATAGGAGCACATCCGTGTTCTAAGGCTTCTTGCCATCTTGGAGCACAGAGACACCAATGATCACCAGCAACTAAACCAGGAAAACTAGCAGCAGGAACAGGTGTTACTAAATCATTGCCTTGTTTAAAACTAAATTCTAAAAACTTATCAGTTAAAACGGTACATACCGTATGACTGCCCTGATCTTGGTCAGAAGTTTCACAGCATCCCGTTCTAAAAAATCCAGTCATAGGAGAACAACTGCATTCTTTAATCTCTTCTCCGTAAACATTCAATTGTATTTCTTTCATATTTAAATCCTCTTTTCCATTTTTATCATCGGTACCGTTAGTCCTGACAGACTTTTGTAGAGTACTTCTTCCGTAACTCTATAACCTTTAACTTTATAGAGAGGCTCTCCTGCCTGCGTTGCCATTAATTCACATTTCTTAAAACCTGCTTTTTTTGCTTCACCTTCTGCAAGTTGCATTACAAGCGAACCGATCCCTTTTCTTGCCCAATCGGGATGAGTGTACATAGCCCTAATTCTGGCAGAATCTGTTATTGGATTTAAAAAGGTTTCATCTCTATTTGGGGTATGATTAGCCCCAAAAAGTGTTTTCCTATTGCTCCACCCTCCACATCCTACAAGTTTTTTTTCTCTAAAAATTAGAAAATAAGTCTTATCCTTAATAAGCTGGTCATCTAACCCCATACTTTCAAAGGAAGCTTTAAGCTGATTTTTGTTTAAATAAGGACCCAAAAGCTTATTAATAGATAATTCCATTAAGGATTCTATTGCATCAATATCCTCTATAAGGGCTATTCTATTGGAATAATTCATCTTAAAGGTACATATTATATAAAAAGGTACATATTTTAAGGACTTTCTCCATTTTAAGCCTAAATTACCTCAATTACTTCATAATTTCTTGATTTAAAATTAATTGCTTATTCAGAGTTAGCCCTATACAATTCTCACTATCGTGCTTTGATCCTATTGCAGCGATTTAAAATAAGTAGCTAAAACGGAAAATTAAATTTTTCCTTTCTATTTAAATTAAAAACTACATATAGGTAATAAGCCTTTTTTAAATAATTTTGGGGTACATAAATATGTATAAAACTAGACTAATAAGCGGACTTAGTTTCGCATTAGCTCTGATCTTAACTCCAACTCTTCCTTCTTTGGCATTTGGTGCTGATGAGGTAGAAGAAGTTGTGGCGGTTGGTTCAAGAAGAGAAGCTCGTTCTGTAAGTGACTCTCCAGCGCCAGTGGATATCATTTCAGGTTCTGATTTTGTAAATCAGGGCGCAATGGATCTTCCGGATATGATTAGAACTATGGTTCCTTCATTTAACGTAAACACTCAACCTATTAGTGATGCAGCAACCTTAATAAGACCTGCTAACTTAAGAGGACTTCCGCCCGATGACATGCTAGTTCTTGTTAATGGCAAAAGAAGACATAGAGGTGCTGTTATATCTTTCTTAGGAAGTGGTATATCTGATGGAGCACAAGGTCCTGATATATCTGCTATTCCTTCAATTGCTTTAAAGCAAGTTGAAGTTCTAAGAGATGGTGCGGCTGCTCAGTATGGTTCTGATGCTATCGCTGGGATAATGAACTTTGTCTATAAAGACAATGCCGAAGGTACTCAGGTAGAAATCAGAAGTGGTTCTTACAAAGAAGGTGATGGAGACGCGTGGAGAATAGCTGCCAATGTGGGCATGCCTTTCACTGATGATGGCTTTGCAAATCTTTCAGTAGAACTTCAAGAATCTGATGCTACTAGCCGAAGCGTACAAAGAGCAGATGCACAAGGACTTTATGATGGTGGTAATACAAATATTTGGAACTACCCATTACCTGCACAAACGTGGGGATCGCCAGAAGTAAGTGATGATCTTAAATTAGTACTTAATTTAGGACTTGCTTTAGATAACTCCAAAGACTTCTATCTTTTTGGTAACTATGCTGAAAGAAAAGTATTAGGTGGATTCTTCTTTAGAAACCCAACTAATAGAGGCGGTGTTTTCTCTAAAGACGGTGGTGTAACAAGATTGGTAGGTGACGTAGCGGAAGCGGCCGGTGGAGCAAGAACCTGTCCATCCGTTCCAGTTCCTGCTACTGGAGCTGGATCGCCAACTGACACGGCCTTAGCTGCAATAAAAGCTAACCCTAACTGTTTTGTATTCAATGAGCTTTTCCCGGGCGGTTTTACACCTAGCTTTGGTGGAGACGTTATGGACTGGGCTATTGCTTCAGGCATAAGAGGAACTACAGATTCAGGAACTTTGTATGATGTAAGTGTAAGTGTTGGTGAAAATACTGCTAACTACTACATTGAAAATACTGTAAATGCATCTTTGGGACCAAAAACTCCAACGTCATTTAATCCTGGTAGTTACGTACAAATAGAAAAGAACATTAATGCTGATTTCAGTAAGTCTTTCCCTATGGAAGGTTTTGCATCTGATCTAAACGTAGCATGGGGTGTTGAATTCAGAGAAGAGCAGTTCACTGTTATCTCGGGCAATGAAGAAAGTTGGGAAATTGGACCTTACTTTGATCAAGGCTTTGGTATTGGCTCAAACGGTTTTGGAGGTTTCTCTCCAAGCATGGCTGGCACATGGGACAGAAGTAACTTTGCTGTTTATGTAGACCTTGAAGCTGATGTAACTGATAAACTTTTATTAGGTTTAGCTACACGTTATGAAGACTTTGATACCTTTGGCTCAACAAGTAACTATAAGTTCTCCATGTTCTATAGAGCTACAGATAAAGTTGCTTTTAGAAGTACTATGAGTACTGGTTTTAGAGCTCCTACTCCAGGACAAGCCAATATCTCTAATATTTCTACAGTATCTAATGCTGATGGTGACCTTTTCCAAAAAGGAACACTTTCTCCAACTAATCCAGTATCTGTTTTTTACGGTGGTAAAGAACTTACTCCAGAAGATTCAGATAACTTTAGTTTTGGTGTAGTTTGGGACGTTTCAGATGCCTTCAATATAACCTTTGATACTTATGAAATAGAACTGAAAGATCGTATTACTCAAGGTGATGACATAGAAGTAACAGCAGCAGATATCGCTACTTTAATAGGCCTAGGTGTTCCAGGCGCTGGCGATCTATCTAACTTCCGTTTCTACGTTAATGATTTTGATACTACAACTGAAGGTTTTGATATTGTAGCTACCTACGAAGCAGAAATAGGCAATGGAAATACTGCATTTACTTTTGTATACAGTGATGTAGAAACAACAGTTGATAGAACAGGTGGCCTGGTTGGCTCAGGAAGAATTGATCAACTTGAGAAACTACTTCCAAAAACACGTTGGAACGCATCAGCGGTTCATAATACTGGCGACTGGAGATTCCTTGCCAGAATGAATTGGGTTGATGAATGGTTCACAGAAGAATGGGGCGGAGGCGGCGGATATATCGGTGATATGTCTACTGTTGATTTAGAAGTATCTCGAGATCTAGGAGCTTATAGCTTAACCTTTGGTGCTCAAAATGCTTTTGATGATCATCCCGATAAAGAAAAGAGAGGAGCTATTCTTGGATGGGAATATCCAGAAGCCTCACCTCTTGGATTTAATGGAGCGTTTTATTACTTTAAGCTTGGAATGGACTTCTAAGAAATCTTAATAAGAGAAAAAGGGTACTTTATGTACCCTTTTTTTTATCTTGAATAAACAATCTGACCACCAACTATAGTCATTACAACTTCCGAAGACATAATATCTTCTTCAGGGATAGTCATAAGATCTTTAGAAAAAATAGTAAAGTCAGCCAGCTTACCAACCTCAATAGTGCCTTTGATATCTTCTTCAAATACTGAATAAGATGCCCATTTTGTAAACATTTTTAAAGCTTCCTGTCTTTCAACGGCTTCTTCGAGGTGCCAACCTTCTCCATAAAAACCATCAAGATCCTTTCTACCAATTGCTGCCTTAAATTCTATTCTCGGATCGCCTATCTCCACTGGAGCATCAGAGCCTCCAACGACCTTCACTCCTAGGTTTAATAAACTCCTCCATACGTATGCATTTTTTAGTCTTTCCAACCCAAGTCTCTTTTCTGCGAAATGAAGGTCCCCAATAGCATGGGAAGGCTGCATAGAAGCAATAACATCCATTTCTTTATACCTAAGTTGGTCTTCTGGTTGGATATTTTGTGCATGTTCAATTCTCCACCTTGGTTCTTCTATTAGCCTTTCATCCTTACTAACTAAACTGAAAGCTTCTTCATACCAATCCAAAGTTATTTTATTTCCCTTATCTCCAATTGCATGTGTCTCTATTTGTATTCCTTTCTTGAGTGCTTCAATAAGCTTAGGCAAGGTCTTTTCTTTTTCAAAAATTAGAAAACCGCTTGTGTCGTAATCGTGGTATTTTTCTAAAAAAGCTGCTCCTCTTGAACCTATGGCACCATCGGCATAAAGTTTAATCCCTCTTGCTGAAAGCATATGAAGAGGGTCAATCTTCACCCCTTCTTCAAGCATTCTTAATGCGTCAGGACCATCACTGGCATAAAATTGGATACGCGTATTTAAATTACCTTCTGATTTTATCTCTTCTAGAATCTCAAAATCAGAGTAAGGTGAACCTGCGTCATGCAACTGCGTCCAACCTAATTTAACACTATTATTTATCGCTATTTCTAAGGCCTTTTTATCTTGTTTAAACGATTTTTTAGGTATTAACTTTTCCACTAATAACGAAGCCTTATCAACGAGCAGGCCTGTCGGATTACCATTAACGTCTTTATTGATCGCTCCTCCTTGAGGATCTTGAGTCGTAGAATCAATACCAGCTAAATTTAATGCGTAAGAATTTACTATCACGGCGTGTCCATCTGCTCTCTCTAAAACTACGGGTCTATCTTTAGAGAATCTATCTAATTCTTCTATGGTAGGAAACCTTGCTTCAGGCCAGTTTTTTTCTATCCATCCTCGGCCCACTATCCAATCGCCTGGTTCTTTTGAATTTGAATATATCTCTACAACAGTTAGCATTTCTTTCAAGGAATTGATGCCCTGAAGGTTCAAATTTAATTCCCTATAACCAATTCCCTTTACATGAACATGAGAATCTATGAACCCCGGATAAACAAATGAGTCTTGTAAATCCAGCAAAGATGTTTCGCCACATTTATACGCTTTGGCTTCTTCATTGCTACCCACAAAGATAATATTCTTATTCTTGACAGCAACTGCCTGCGCCTCTGTATTACTATCATTAGCCGTGTAAACCTTGGTGTTATATATGAGAGTGTCTGATTCAATGCAATCAACAGGTTTATTGCATGCATTAAAGAGAAGAGCGGAAAGAAAAATTGGTAACAATCTTAGTTTCATCTTTTTCTATTGTATTTCAAGACCAAAATATAGCCCCTTCATCATGAAGTTTGTCTTGTGTTGCTTTATCGATTCCCATTTCATCTAAAACCTCTCTTGTGTGTTCGCCAACAACAGGAGCTCTATAAGCTTCCTTCTTTTTCTCATCTTTAATTGTTATTGGACTATTAATTGTAAGAAGGTCTTCAAACCCTTCATGCTTCAACTTAACAAGCGTTTCTGTTTCAAGAAACTGAGTGTCATTCTTATGATCTGTAGTTCTGCCGAGGACTCCATAAGTCACTCCTGCATTCCTCAAAAGATCATTGATCTCATTCAATGTTTTAGTTGAGAATACTGAACTTAATTCTTTTCTAAGATCATCTAAATTCTCTAGTATCTCTTCGTCTACAAATCTGTCATCGGTCAATAAGTCCGCGCGGTCTATAGCAAGAGCTAATTTTGGCCATTCCCTAGTGGCATTGATTAGTCCTAAGGCAAATTCTCTTTTGTCTTTAGTTTTATAAAAGTCATAAAAAGGATGTCTTGGTAGTGGTTCAGAGCGATCAGGAAACTCAACGTCCATTAAAGCGGCTTGAATAAACACTCCATTAGACCAAGCACCATTGGCCATTAAGGAAGTTGAAACCTCCCCTCCTTTACCTGTTTGTTGCCTTCTGTAAAGTGCGGTCATTATTGCTCCGTAAAGGGCAACTCCCGTTGGGTGGTCTCCCATGCCTGGGGTTGACCAAGCAACACTGGCACTAGAAGAGGGTCTTACAAAATCCATTAAACCGCTTCTAGCCCACCAAGCCATGGAATCATATGCAGTACGGTCAGCATCCGGACCTACCTCACCATAGCCAGTCAGTGAAGCATAAATAAGTTTTTCATTATTGGAGCAAATATCTTCTGCAGTGATCTTTAATTTCTTTCTAATTGGAAAAGGCATATTGGTTATAAAAACATCAGCAGAATTAATTAGGTCCATCAGTATTCTATGGGCACTATCTTTTTTTAAGTCCAAGGAAACACTTTTCTTATTTCTAGAGGTTAACTGCCAGCAATAATCATCAGGACCTTCAGGCATGCGGCCGTTAGCTATGAGGTTTCTAAGACTGTCTCCCATCGGGGGTTCAATTTTTATAACCTCAGCACCAAAATCTCCCATAATGGTTGCTGCAGATGGCCCAGCAATAAAACTTGCAGCATCTATAATCCTTATTCCTTCCAATAAAAATTTATCCGATTTATTTTCCAAAAAAACTCCTCACTAAACAAGAAAATAAAGTTAACATATTAAAAGATAATAAATTGTTATTTCTTTTAAGAAAAGCTATCTTTGTAAATCTACCTTAATAAAAGGAGTCCCTAAAATGCCTGAAAGATTTAAAGTTATAACGCTAACAATCCTTGCAGTTTTCATCTGCTATATAGATAGAGTAGTTATTTCACTTACTATCATACCCATGGGCGCCGAGCTTGGATGGACTCAAACTGAAAAAGGAATAGTTTTGGGCTCATTCTATGCTGCGTATATGCTTACGCAGATATACGGAGGCGCATTATCCGACCGAATTGGTGGAAAAACAGTATTAGGAGTAGGCCTGATTGTCTGGTCAATATTTACAATAGTCACTCCTTACGCTGCTGCAGCTGGATTTTTTATATTAATCCTAGCCAGACTGGGTATGGGTCTTGGAGAGGGAATTACTTTTCCTGCCTGGCACAGTTTATATGCGAGATGGATTCCTAAAAGTGAAAGAGCCAGATCGGTAGCAGCAACGAACAGCGCCATCCCAATTGGAACTGTGTTTGGACTCATTGTCACGCCAATAATAATTATTAATCTTGGATGGCAATGGGCTTTCTACCTTTACGGTGGTATAGGGTTTATTTGGTATTATTTCTGGAATAAATACGTAACCTCCTCACCTAAAGATTCAAAAACTATATCAAAAGAAGAGCTGGATTACATTACCAATAATGCACCAGCGAGTGATCCTGGAGACACATTACCTTTTAAGAAATGGATTACAAATAGACCTTTATGGGCAATTGCGGTAGCTCACTTTTGCAACAACTACACCCTTTTCGTCTTTCTATCATGGCTACCGACGTTTATAAATGAAAAACTAGGCGTAGAGCTAGCTGCTTTAGGTTTCATTGCAATGATCCCTCATCTGGTTTCTTTTGTTTTTACCAATGTAGGTGGCTACTTTGCAGATAATCTAGTAAAAAGAGGGGTTAACCTCTTAACGGTAAGGAAGCTTTGTAACACCATAGGTTTTGGTGGAGGTGGGATATGCCTGTGTCTAGTTCCAGAATTTGACACAACTTTTACAGTTATAGCAATGATGTGTCTCGGTAATGTCTTTTCAGGGTTTTCAGCTGGTGGCTTTATAGTTAACCATGCCGATATAGGTCCAAAATACACTGGAAGACTTATGGGAATTACAAATACGTTTGCTGCGATACCTGGATTAGTTGGAGGCATACTTACCGGAGTTATCTTAGATGTAACAAATTCTTGGGACATGGTCTTTTACGTAACTGCTGGAGTAACTTTCTTTGGTGGTCTCTTTTATTTACTATTTGCCAGTACAGAAAAACAATTTGATTAAATAATTTTTAAACTTATGAATAATGCTATAGAAAAAGAACTTTCGACATCAGGAGTATTGATACTAAAACTCAACAGGCCTGAAGTACTAAACGCAATGAACAGAGATTTAATTGTTGGCTTGCTAGAACACATTAATAAAACTTCTGATGATGATGATGTAAGAGCAATTATCATAACCGGTAATGGAAGAGGATTTTGTGCTGGTGCAGATTTAGTAGATGGCGGGTGGCCAAACGAAGATAACTTGTCAGCAGGTCAATCTGCTGGCAAAAACATGGAAACGGCCTTCAATCCACTTGTTAAAGCTATTACTCAATCCAATAAGCCAGTGGTTACAGCTATCAATGGTATTGCGGCTGGAGGCGGTGTAGGTCTGGCACTATCGGGAGACATAGTTATTGCAGCAGAATCAGCAAAATTTAAACTGGTGTTCGGTCCAAATTTAGGAATTATTTCTGATGTTGGATCCTCGTGGTTTGTTCCCAATCTTATAGGGAGAGCAAGAGCAAATGGAATGGGGCTATTAGGAGATGATATAAGTTCGCAGCAAGCAAAGGACTGGGGTTTAATCTGGGACACTGCTGCAGATGAAGAACTGCTCGCTAAAAGCATAGAAATTGCAGAGAGACTGGCAAATGGACCCATTGATGGTTTAAAAGCTATTGTAAAAGCGCACGATAATGCACTTTCTGTGTCCTTGAATGAACAACTTGATTATGAAAGAGACACTCAAGAAGTTCTTTTAGACAAAAAAGAATTTAAAGAAGGTGTGTCAGCTTTTGTAGGGAAGAGAAAGCCAAATTTTAGGGATCTTTCTTAGTAGAGCTCCACTCCTGCAATGTCTACTTGAGCAAAAAAATCTCTACCATAGGCAACTATCCCTATAGTTTTTATTTTTGAAGAATCAAAACTCTTCGAAGTGTCTCTTGAATACTTAAAAGAACTAATCGGTAGATCTATTATCTGCCAACCCTCTGTGGCAATAAATTCAGAAGAATAATAATTCCAAGGAAGCATTCTTGGTGATCTAAGGTGCATAAAGTATTCATTACCATTTCCTCTTACTTTAATTCTAATACCTTCAAAATTTTTATTTTTGAGATTGACTCCTGTTCTAAGCTGAATAAAACCACCATTATTCTCTGTGCTGACATTGCCTTCTAAGCGATAAAAAGAAATTCCATCTTCTTCAAGCTCAAAAGCATTAACTTCAGAAATACCTCCCATGACCTGATCTGAAAAAGGGACCCAATCCGCCCTAACATCTTTTAGATTATCTATAACTTTTGAATAACCAGCCATCGACATAAATATGCATAAAAGCATAAAACTTTTTTTCATAACACCTTCCCAAGAATAATGAATTTTCAATATAGCATAATGTTCAAATATTCGTATTTGAAAAAAAATTTAAAAGAGTTAGAGTAATTGAAAATACGGGGAAATTTATGACTAAAACAAAGCAGTTCTCGACAAGGTTAATTTGTTTGACCTTTATAACTGTTTTTATTCTTGGATCTTGCAGCAGATCCAACGATGAAGATATCAACAGTTCTGTTTCAAGTGCATCGGGATCATCGACTGTAGGCTTGATAAATGATGAAAGAATTATCTCTGCAGAAAGTGAACCAGGAAATTGGCTTTCTTACGGAAGAACCTATGAAGAGCAAAGGTTTTCTCCATTAAGTAAGATTAATAAAGATACAGTCAAAGATTTGGGATTGGTTTGGTCAAAAGACATGGGTACAAATCGTGCCTTGGAAGCTACCCCGATTGTAGTCGATGGAATTATGTTTTTTACAAGCACTTGGAGCAGAGTCTATGCGGTTGATGCACTAACTGGTGAAACCATATGGAAATTTGATCCTGAAGTTCCTGGTGAATGGGCTAGAAAAGCTTGTTGTGACATAGTTAATCGAGGCGTTGCTGTCTACAACGGCAAAGTTTATTCAGCCAGCCTTGATGGAAGACTGTTTTCTCTTAATGCTGAAACTGGTGAGAAGGTCTGGGAAGTAGATACAATAATTGACAGGACAAGAGCATACACCGTAACTGGAGCTCCAAGAGTTGCAAAAGGAAAAGTGTATATTGGTAATGGAGGAGCAGAATATGGAGTTAGAGGCTACGTTACTGCTTATGATTCTGAAACTGGCGATCAAGCCTGGAGATTCTTTACTGTACCGGGCAACCCTGATCTAGGCTTTGAAGATCCTGCTCAAGAAATGGCGGCCAAAACTTGGAAAGGAACTAATTGGTGGGAATTTGGAGGAGGAGGAACAGTTTGGAATTCAATCGTTTATGATCCTGATTTTAACAATGTCTACCTGGGAGTTGGGAATGGATCTCCTTGGACAAGAGAAATAAGATCTCCTGGGGGAGGAGATAATCTTTTTCTATCTTCTATTGTTGCCGTTGATGCTGATACCGGAGTTTATAAATGGCATTATCAAACAACCCCTGCAGATAATTGGGACTATACCGCAGTGCAAGATATGGCTTTAGCCGATATGGAAATAGACGGGGAAAAGAAAAAAGTATTACTGCAAGCTCCTAAGAATGGTTTTTTCTACGTTATAGACAGATCAGATGGAAAAGTTCTAAGGGCTCACCCTTTTGCAGCTGTCACTTGGGCTACTCATGTTGATTTAGAGACAGGAAGGCCTGTTGAAAATCCTGAAGTTGATTACTCTGAAAATGGTTCCTGGGTTCTGCCCGGTCCCTTAGGAGCCCATAATTGGCAAGCCATGTCTATAGATATTGAAGCTGGGCTAGCTTACATACCAACTCAAGAAAACGCTTTCTTTTATGCAATTCAGGAGGATTACAAAAAAACAGGAGTTTATAAGAGGAATCCTGGAAGATGGAACATGGGCATAGAAATGAGCTCTTTAGCACAAAACATTTTAAATAATCTTGAATCACAGCCTAAACCTGGAGGCTTTCTTAAAGCATTTGACCCGCTAACAGGAGAAACTAAATGGTCCGTGCCTATTCCGCATTATTGGAACGGTGGAGTCTTAGGTACTGAAGGAGGGTTAGTCTTTCAAGGAGACGCCTTAGGTATGTTCTCGGCCTATGATAAAGAAACGGGTGAGCGTTTGTGGGAGTTCAATACCTACACATCAATGCTTGCTCCTCCTATTACTTATGAAATAGATGGCGAACAATATGTATCAATCTTAACAGGATCTGGTGGAGGAGACATGTTCGGAGGAGAACCGTTACCACCAATCGAAGTTCAAGCATCTCTCAAATATAACAACTTTGGAAGACTGCTAGTATTTAAACTGGGAGGCAAGAAGACTCTACCCATACCAAATGTTAGAGATACAACAATTCCTGCTCAGCAATTAACTCAAGTAAGCATAAAACAGATGCAAAACGGTGAGAGTAATTACAATGATTTCTGTGCTGTTTGTCATGGATTTATAGTGAAGTCAGCTGGAGGTGTCCCCGATTTAAGGAAGATGTCAGCCGGTACACACGAAGCCTTTAATCTAATAGTTTTAGAGGGGCTATTAGCAAGTAATGGAATGGCATCTTTTGCCGATGTTCTCTCCAAAGAAGAGGTAGAGAATATCCACCATTATGTTAAAGCACGAGCCCATGAAGACAGAGAGGTTGCTTTGGGTAACATGGAGGCTCCTCAATTCACTTGGTTTGGTGCAGAAGAATAAAACTTAATTCTGAATTAAAGTCTTTGGAGGAAGAGTCTTAGCAGGAACTTCCTCAAACTCGAAGGAGGGTACGCCCTCCTCTTGCTCTCCTTGAGATCCATAAAGATTAGCTTTATCAGCATCTTTATCCTTCTTAATTACTCCGTAAGTCTTTTTTCCATTTAATTGCTCACCTTCTTTTAACTTAAGAAGAGCAAATTGAGCTTTCTTATAATTACCTTCATTCCATTCAAGCTTGTAAGCTCTAGGCTTGCCCTTAACAATCTTGGCTTCATCCAATAGACGCACCCAAAGGTATAAACCTCCTTCTTTTCTTATTTCTTTATTAGGCTCTTCTATGACTACCCAGATTATTCTGAACTCATCTGGAAGATCTTGTTCAGAAGGCCACCCCAATATATTGGTATACGTATTCCAGCTAAAAAAATAAAAAGCTGTAATAAATACGACACCAAATAATTTAATTTTTTTTGAGAACGAAGTGTAAAAGCAGAAAACCAACAATAAACCAGCAATCAGCAAGTAAGAAAAGATTAGCAAAAGACGTTCTTCAACCATTTTTATTTAGAATTCCCTAAGGCCTTTGTAAGTAGTTTTTTTGGAAACTGGTTTAAATCCGTTATGTTCTTTTGGCCATCAACAATAAAGCGAAGAGCTGTTTTCTCATCTCCTACCCCCATTAAGAAGTGCTCACCATAATATATTAACTCCACTGAAGGGTTAAGTTTCTCTACCTTCACAGTTACCGGTAATGGATCTTGATAATTAGACTTATAATGCAGAAGATTGATAACGTACTCTCCTGACTGTAGGCCTCTTACGGTTACTGTTTCTTGATTAATTGGATTAGAAATAACCTCTCCTTTAGAGGTGATCTTATCTGCTAGATTACCTCTGTCATCCCTGTCTAAGTGCATTAATCCTGAATCTCTATTGTGGTACCAAACTAATCCACCTTGAGGATCTTCCACAACCGCATCAACATCATCGGGGTGATCATCCGGCCATTGAATAGATATCAGCACTTCAGCTTTTGTGTCTATAGATCCCGCGTCTTGTGAATCATTTATAAGCATGAATGCAATGGCAAACATGAATGCAAAACCTAATAGCGCATTAAAAAGAAGGTCAGTAAAGACATCTTGCTCGTCTCCTTTAATAAGGACTTTATGCTTCATCTAATATTCTTGAAGACAAATAGTTAAACAACCCAGTTAAGCTAGTATCTAATAGAAAGTACTGAAGTTTTAATAAAGTACTCGTAACTAGACCTGTAAGTGTCGTGTAAAGGGCCACCGCCATACCGCCGCTCATTTTTGATAAGAGTTGTTGAATTATTTGAGAGTCAAAATCTTTTATCTCCCCAATTGGAAGTAGCATAAGAATAAAACCTATAACCGTTCCCGTCAGGCCAAGCTTCAATAAAATATCTACGATCATATACCCTAACGCATGCCTGTTAGCTAATTCGTCTTCTAAAATAGATAGATAATTCTTAGATTTTTGCTGGTCATTGCCATCAAAATACTTGAGTTTACTTAACAAAACGGATGAGCTTGCATCATCAGAATTTAAACCTTCTATCTCTTTGTCTAAAGAAAAACTTAAGTAGTACCAATGAGCTGTAGCTAAATAATATAAAGCTAATATTATTAATGAAATCTTGCTCTGATCAGAAGCAATAATCAGGTTTAATGCCCCTAAATCAAATATTAAATAGGTAAAAAATATTATCACTCCCAATGCTAAAGAAGATTTTAATAAAAGATGCTTTGATTCAAGTTTAACTGCCATGTTTTAGGTACCTATAAAAAAATTGAAGCCAACAAGGGTATTTTCAGCCTAAAGCTTACCTCCTTAAGTTGATATTTACCAAGACAATGATCTTTTAAATATGTCCTGATTGCCCGCCGTCAACCTCTATAGAAGTTCCACTTATATAGGATGCAGCGTTAGTGCATAGGAAGGTTATTAAAGAAGCCACCTCTTCAGAGGTACCATATCTTCCTACGGGTACAGAATGTCCATTATTTTTTATTACGTCTTCCTTCTTACCTCCAGTGGCTTCTGCAATTTCTGTAGCTGCTCTTTCCCACATAGCTGTGTGAATAAGACCGGGCAGAATTGAATTTACTAAAACACCATCGGAGCCGTATTTTTTTGCTAATGATTTACTCATTGAGATCATGGCAGCTTTGGTGGTTCCGTAATCTATTAATGCTGCATTTGGATATTTACCCGCTGAACTTGAGACCATTATCACCCTGCCCCATTTCTTTTCTCTCATGTTTGGAAGGAACGCTCTTGTGCACCTCACTGCAGAAAGCAGATTAAGTTCATGTAATTCCTGCCAGTCTTCATCTGTCATATATAAAAAATTTCTTGAAGGGGAAGCGCCAACATTATTAACCAAGATGTCTACAGGGCCATCTTCTTGTACAGACCCTATAAAAGAATCTGTTGATTCTTTATTGCCCATATCAGCAACAAAACCTTTGATTAAACCGTTGGCAGACTCAAATGAAGATAACGTATCAACTGCTTCAGGGTTTCTTGCACAAAAACTAACGTCTGCACCATACTCTGCCAACATCTTAACTACAGCCTCTCCAATGCCTAAGCTTGCTCCAGTGACAACTGCTCTTTTGCCTTTTAAATCTAAATCCATCATAGGTTTTCCCCTTTATCCAAATCCAACACCATCTTAGTGTTTCCTCTTTCATACCTTGTATCATCATAGTCAAGATCAAGATTAAAACCACTTGATTTATAAAGATTGAGAGCGGGTTTTAATTTATCGTTAGTTACTAAAAATATTTCAGTTGCAGATCTTTTTCTTGCAAACTCTATTGAAGCATTTATTAAAATCCTACCCACTCCTTTTCCTTGAAAATTCTTGTCAACAGCCATTTTTGCTAATTCAAAGATTTTAGGTTTAACTAAAACCATAGCAGAGGTTCCGATTACTTGACCTTCTTGAAGAGCAAAAAATATCTCTCCTCCTGTATCAATGACATAAGACTTTGGATTGGAAAGGATCTTTAAATCCTCCTCTTCAACAACAAAAAACTCTTCTATCCATTCCAAGTTGAGTGTTTTGAAACTACGACCATATGATTCTCTGAAAGTCTCAACTGTTACATTATTATTTAATATTTGTTCTTCCATCCATCGTTATTAGAACGCTAATTTAAACTTTAGACCATATTTTTTTGACAAAGAAACTTCTTCTTTCAGATGCTACTTATAGCTACCAACAATCCTATCTTATATTTTTTAAACAATTAAAAAAAAGGGTCAAGAAATCGCTTCCTGACCCTTTATTTGGACTAGCTCTCTGGGGTAAAGCAAGTCCTCTTAACGGAAAGTTAAGTCTTAAATAACTACCTAGAACTTATAGATAAATTTAGCTCCGTAGTTTCTGCCCGCCAAAGGAACTTCATTCTTAACAAAAGAAGTGTGATTTCTTGCCACTTCATCAAGTAAATTCGTTCCAAAAATAGATAAGTTGAGGTCTCCGTCACCCATAGCGAAAGTCTTTGTTATTCTCATATTTAACATTTCGTAACCCATGGTTGTGGTTTCACCTAAACCGATGTCATCTTGACCATCTACATCTTTATAACTAAGCAAAACCTTAAGATCATCCTCTGTATAAGTTAATCTATATATGCTTCTCGCTGGAGCAATTCTTGGAATATTAGTTCCATCAGAGAATTCAGCCGAAACTGAATCCATTCCAAATGATACTAATAATTTACCTTGGTAAAATCCGAAAGTTTTCCCAATTTCCAGTTCATAACCGTCCATTTCTGAATTTTTTTGAAGGTAATTTGAAAGAATTAAGTCTTCGTGGTGCTCTTCTTCCTCATGCCCTTCATGCTCTTCTTCTGTTTCATCTAATAAATAAATGTAGTTATCAATATTATTACGAAAGAAAGTTAAAGAACCAAAAAGGCCATCATTTTCATAACTAAAAGTAAGATCCATATTATTGGATTCTTCAGCTTTCAAATTAGTATTCCCTACTTCATATCTACCCGTAGCCAAATGAGGGCCATTCATAAAGAGTTCTACGGCTGAAGGGGCTCTTTCTAAATAAGAAAGACCAAGATTAACTGAAACAAAATCATTCAAGTCATTAGAAATGCTAAAAGCATAACTTGTACTGTTTATGTCTTTATCAAAATAATCAATTTCGACTTCATCATCATGATGATCATCATCAGCATGATCGTCGTCTCCATGGTCATCGTGATCATCGTGATCATCTTCTTTATGTGTAACTGAACCATTCCGTGAAATTCTGTCGTGTCTCAAACCAAAATCAATATGAAATAAATCTGTCGGTGCACTTACGTAATAGCCAATAGAGAGTTCATCGCTATCAGTAGGATTCATAAAGGACTCTTCCCCTATTATCGACATTTTTTCATCAGCGTTCTTTAAAACAATTTTTTGAGAAATAGCTTTACTGCCTAAATCAAAAGTTACACCGTATTCTTTAGCATCGTTTTTGAAAAGTGTTGGACCCTCAGAGTGGTCTTCATGCTCATCTTCATGTGCTTCTTCAGCATGTTGCTCAGTTAATGAATAATCTGTGTCTCTGAAGTAGAAATCAGCTTTCTTGATTAAGTTGTTACTTAGTGCGATCGAACCTTCAAGATTAAAAACATCAGATTCGGTGCTAGAAAAAATTCTTTCATCTTCATGCCCCTCTTCTTCGTGTCCTTCTTCTTCATGCTCTTCTCCATGGAAAGGTATCCCGTAAAGGCCTTCTACATTGCTATAAGAAGCACCTATGTAGCCCCACTCTGCAGTTTTAGATACACCAATTCTTGAAGATTTTGATTCATAATCTGAATTAGCAAGAAAACTTAGATCCTCTTCATGCTCGTCTTCATAGTCGTCTTCATGCTCTTCTGAATGAATGATAGCCCCGTGCGGCACATCAAAATTTCCAAATTGTGAGTCTTTGTAAGCTAAAGTCAGATTAATCCCACCTATGTTATTTGCATAAGAGAAATTTTGACTATCTCCATCATTAACAGACTGACTTTCGAGGCCAATCTTAAGTTCAAGATCTTCTATATCTACTCGGGGAATAGTATTGTCTACTATGTTAATAATCCCTCCTACTGTTCCATTGGAATAGAGTAGAGAAGATGGCCCTCTTACTACTTCAATTTGCTGTATATCGTTGAGATCGACATCGTTAATATGATCGCCCCCAATTCCCGAAACATCTCTTACAACCATTCCGTTGTTAAGAACCTTAACCCTATTACCTGACATACCTCTAATTACGGGCTGCCCAACAGCAGGTCCATAGTCAGTAGACGTTACACCAAGTAATCCGTCTAGAGATTCGCCCAAGCTTTGAGTTAGGTTATCGGAAATATCATTTCCAACGACAACGTGTAAAGGGTTTTCTATTTCACTTATATTTTGATCTATGAAGGAAGCCGTTACGACTACTTCTTCCACTTCTTCTGCGTTTATTTGTATTGATACCAAGCTCATCGCCATGAGCGCATAAAAGATTACTTTCATGATTTCTCCTAAATTTAATTTAAAAAACTTTTAAAAAAAATCTAGGATAGTGGAGGTGCCCTTAAAAGATAATTTTGTAAGATATTATTTTCAATGCACTCATCGTGAGTTGAAAATACTTTTTCATTGAAGTTTTGAACTTCTATTTCAATTTCTTCTAAGGCTAAGACTGATTCGTAGGTTTTACAAACCTGACACTCTGTTTGGAACTTATCTTGATTGAGATCTTCTCCAATGTGCAACAAAGGATGAGCGGATAAGCTGAATGCAATAAAGCAGCTAATTAAAAATAATATTTTCTTACTCATAAGTCTTAAGACCGACAATAATATTTATTTAAAAAAAAAATACAATATAAATTGTCATTTAAATTGATAAAAGAAGTTAGAACAAAACCTTTGTTATTCTCTCTGCCTAACTGCCTAGACACTATCTAAAGAAAATGTAAGACCTGCTTTAGCAATTAACCTTGATATTAATTTCTGACCCATGGACGGTGCAGGTGTGTAAATTCCACCTTTAAGCCCACCACAATCTTTAACTAAGCAAACTGCACTCTCAGCTATCATTTTAGAAGTTGAGCCATATCCAGGGTCCATGTCCCCTGTAACAGTTGCTTTTAGTGTTGTACCATCAGGCATGTCTGCGCAAAACAGGACGTCATAATTTCCATTTTCTCTGGATTCTTTCGAAGGTCCTTCTCCGGGAGCTGGCATATCATCACCTGCCAAGGGATTTAGTGTGGCCATAAATTCTGCGGCTGCCTTCCCTTCTTCTCCAGAACCGGCAATAGACATTTCATCGTAGCAAAAATCTTCTCCGTAAGCATGACCCATCAGGGCGTTAGATCTATGAACATTTTTTGTATTAATTGCTGCCATGATAAAAGGTGCAACCCACATATCTAATTTCTTATCAAAAAGGGCTTTAGAGTCATCTAGCTGATCAGGACCTTGAAAACCTCCCGACAAAGAGAATGGATTTATTAAGACATTAATAAGTTCAGGCTTTTCTTTCAGAGTAGACATCGTGGCACTCAAAGAGGCTACAGTGCCTCCGGAGAACTCTCCATTCATCGCTTTCACCCTTCCTCTGACATGCGGTGCTGGTTTACCGAATTTCTCTTTAGCAGCATCCTGTACGAACAGAACACCCAAATCAAATGGAATGCTGTCAAAGCCACAAGAAAAAACTATTCTAGCGCCAGTTTTCTTTGCTGATTCTTCATTTTGCTGGATCATTTCATACATCCACCCAGGTTCTCCTGTTAGATCTACATAATCGGTTCCTCCCTCAGCACAAGCTGCAACAAGTTCAGACCCGTAAAGTTGATAAGGCCCAACTGTAGTTAGAACGCATTTCGTTTGAGCAGCCATACTATCTAAACTACTTCTGTCTTCACTGTTTACCACTAA
>CAJJAM010000033.1 GCA_905182235.1 SAR86 cluster bacterium SAR86B
GAAAAAGATGGAAAAACGCAAGATATAGAAAAGTCTCAGTTAGCTTATATTCAAAAAGATATTGATGACGAACTTAAGATCCTTGAAGAGGCAGCATTTTCTAGATTAGAGAACATCCTTGTTGGCAAGAAAGTTGTTTCCGGTAAAGGTCTGACCAAAGGTTCTACTGTCAAACAAACGGATCTAGAAGGATTGGATAAGGCTGATTGGTTCAAGGTAAGACTGGCTAATGAAAGTGCTAATAATCAAATAGAAAATATTGAAACAAGTCTTAAAGAATACAAAGAAGACCTTGATTTAGCTTTTGGAAAAAGAAAAGATAAGGTCACTGGTGGAGATGATTTAGCTCCAGGAGTTTTAAAAATTGTTAAGGTTTATCTTGCCATTAAAAGAAGGATCCAGCCTGGTGATAAATTAGCAGGAAGACATGGAAATAAGGGTGTTATCTCAGTCATTATGCCTGTTGAAGACATGCCTTATGATATCAACGGCGAACCTGTTGATATTGTTTTAAATCCACTTGGAGTGCCATCAAGAATGAATGTTGGTCAGGTCCTAGAGACTCATTTGGGTTGGGCAGCAAAAGAACTGGGTCAAAAAATTGGAAAAATGATAGATGAAGGTTTAAATGCAACAGAAATAAAACCATTATTGTCAGATATTTATGAAAAGAATGGATCGCAAGATTTAAGTTCTCTGAACGATGTTGAGATAATGGAGCTGGCTTCTAATCTAAGAGAAGGAGTTCCCATGGCAACACCGGTGTTTGATGGAGCTAAAGAAGAAGAAGTTAAATCTATGCTTGAACTTGCAGGCCTCCCTAGGAATGGCCAAACCCAGCTCTATGACGGAAGAACAGGTGAGAAATTTGATAGAGAAACCACCATTGGGTATATGTATATTCTAAAACTCAATCATTTAATAGAAGATAAAATGCATGCCCGTTCAACGGGTAGTTACAGTCTTGTAACTCAGCAACCATTAGGAGGAAAAGCTCAATTTGGTGGCCAGCGTTTTGGAGAAATGGAAGTGTGGGCTTTAGAAGCATATGGTGCTGCTTATACTCTACAAGAAATGCTTACAGTAAAATCTGATGATGTTGCTGGTAGAACAAAAGTTTACAAAAACCTTGTAGATGGCAATTTTGAAATGGAACCAGGCATACCCGAATCCTTTAATGTGCTTACCAAAGAGATCAGATCTCTGGGCATAGATTTAGATTTAGAACAAATAGACGATTAGGAGATTATACATTGAAAGACTTAGTAGATTTATTAAGAACACAAGGTCATGGAGTTGAATATAACTCAATAAGAGCGGGACTTGCCTCGCCTCAACAAATAAGGTCATGGTCTTACGGGGAAGTAAAGAAGCCTGAAACCATAAACTATAGAACTTTTAAACCAGAACGTGATGGTCTCTTTTGTTCTAAGATTTTTGGTCCTATCAAAGACTACGAATGCATCTGTGGTAAATATAAACGCATGAAACACAGAGGTGTTGTGTGTGAAAAGTGTGGTGTAGAGGTAACTTTATCAAAAGTTAGAAGAGAAAGAATGGGCCACTTAGAGTTGGCTGCTCCTGTAGCTCATATATGGTTCCTAAAATCTTTACCTTCAAGACTGGCATTGGCTTTAGATCTAACTTTAAAAGATCTTGAGAGGGTTCTTTACTTTGAATCTTTTATAGTAATTGAACCTGGCATGACAGATTTAGAAAGTTGCCAGCTCTTAACGGATGAAGAGTATTACGAAGCTCTAGAGACTTGGGGAGATGAATTTAACGCCGGTATGGGTGCTGAATCAATACAAACTCTTCTAAAAGAATTAGATCTTGAAGGTATAATTAAAGATATTCAAGTTGAGATGCCTTTAACAAAATCTGAGGCTAAGTTAAAGAAATTTGCAAAGAGATTGAAGTTATTAAAATCTTTTAATGAATCAGGAAATAGACCGGAATGGATGGTGTTGGAAGTGCTGCCTATTCTTCCACCAGATTTAAGACCTCTGGTTCCATTGGAAGGAGGAAGGTTTGCTACTTCAGATCTTAATGATTTATACAGAAGAGTAATTAATAGAAATAACAGACTTAAAAGGCTTCTGGACCTTAATGCTCCAGATATCATTACTAGAAATGAAAAGAGAATGCTCCAAGAGTCTGTCGATGCTCTTTTAGATAACGGCAGAAGAGGAAGGGCTGTAACGGGATCAAATAAACGACCTCTTAAATCTTTGGCAGATATGATCAAAGGAAAACAAGGAAGATTCAGACAAAACTTACTTGGAAAACGTGTCGATTATTCTGGTAGATCTGTAATTGTGGTAGGACCAACTTTGAGATTGCATCAATGTGGCTTGCCAAAAAAAATGGCATTAGAGTTATTTAAACCGTTTGTGTTTGGAAAATTACAACAACTAGAACTTGCTAATACAATAAAGTTGGCCAAAAGGATGGTGGACAGAGAAGAGCCAGAAGTTTGGGATATTCTTGATGAAGTAATAAGAGAACACCCGGTTATGCTCAATAGAGCTCCAACACTCCATAGATTGGGTATCCAAGCCTTTGAACCAGTTCTTGTTGAAGGAAAGGCGATTCAATTACACCCACTGGTCTGTAAGGCCTATAACGCTGATTTCGACGGAGATCAAATGGCTGTTCACGTGCCACTCACAATAGAGGCACAGATAGAATGCAGAGCTTTAATGATGGCGTCAAATAACATTCTTTCTCCTTCGAATGGAAAGCCAATCATTGATCCGTCACAAGATGTCGTTTTAGGCATATATTACATGTCTAGAGAAAAAATTAATGCTAAAGGGGAGGGCAGAATAATGTCCTCGGTGAATGAAGTTAGCAGAGCATTCTACTCAAACACAGTAGATTTACAGGCTAAAATTAAAGTTAGATTAAAGCCAAACAAGCTGGAGGACGAAGCAACCCAAATATTGGACACAACAGTTGGAAGAGCCTTGTTATATGAGCTGCTTCCTGAAGGTATGCCTTTTGAGCTGGTGAATAGGACTTTAGACAGTAAGTCGATTTCGAGCTTAATTGATACTGTGTATCGAAAAGCTGGTTTAAAAAGAACAGTTATCTTTGCAGATCAACTTATGTACATGGGTTACGAATTCTCTACGAAATCAGGTTCATCTATAGGAATAGATGATTTTATTATTCCAGACGATAAAGAAAGTATTGTTTCAGAAGCGGAGCAAGAAGTTAAAGATATTGAAGCTCAGTTTGCATCTGGTTTAGTTACTCAAGGTGAAAAATACAATAAAGCGATAGACATATGGTCGAGAGCTAATGAAATGATTGCCAAGTCCATGATGGATAATATTTCAGAAGAAGAATTTACTGATGCAGAAGGGAATAAAGTTATCTCAGAATCATTTAACTCTGTGTTTATGTATGCAGATTCAGGAGCAAGAGGGTCACCCGCTCAAATAAGACAGTTAGCCGGTATGAGAGGGCTAATGGCTAAACCCGATGGTTCAATCATTGAAACACCTATAACAGCTAATTTTAGAGAAGGATTAACTGCTCAGCAATATTTTATTTCTACTCACGGAGCCAGAAAAGGTCTAGCTGATACTGCTTTAAAGACTGCTAATTCTGGTTATTTAACCAGAAGACTCGTCGATGTTGCACAAGATATGGTTGTAAGTGAAGATGACTGTGGAACGTCTGTTGGTATTTTAATGAGACCAATCATAGACGGCGGACAAGTACTTGTTGGATTAGGAGAGAGAGTGCTTGGTAGGACAGTGGCTGAAGATGTTAAATCGCAAGACGGTAAAGAAACTGTTTTAGAGGCAGGACTTCTTATTGACGAAGATATTGTTGACTCTTTGGATGAAAAAAACGTACATGAAATTACAGTCAGATCGGCTATTCACTGCAATACCATTCACGGCATTTGTGCAAAATGTTACGGAAGAGATTTAGGAAGAGGGCATAAGGTTGATATAGGTGAGTCAGTGGGAATTGTTGCGGCACAATCAATAGGTGAACCAGGAACTCAACTTACAATGAGAACTTTCCACATAGGTGGTGCAGCTTCAGGCACTTCAGCTGAGGATAATGTTGAAACTAGTTATGCAGGTAAATGCGTTTATGACACAAGGACAGTTAAGAAGAAAAATGGAACTTTCATTGCCTTGGCACAATCTTCAGAAATAACAGTTATAGATGTGAACGGAAGAATTGTTGAGAGTCATAAAGTGCCTTACGGAACGATCCTTAATTATGCAACTGGTTCTAAAGTTAAAGCTGGAGATACTATTGCTAATTGGGACCCTTTATCTAGACCAATAATTTCTGAAATCAGTGGAAAAGCTAAATTTGTAGACATAGAAGATGGAATAACTGCTAGGCTCAAACAAGATGAAATGACAGGCTTAAGTAATATTGAGATTATTGATGTTACTGAAAGACCAAAAGGTGATGCACAAGATAAGCGCCCTGCAATCCATATTGTAGATGGTAGGGGCAAGGATAAGACTCTACCTGATTCAGAGGCCCCTGCTATATATACTTTACCAGGCAACGCATTCCTTCAATTGTCTGAAGGTCAAGATATAGAAGTTGGTGGCGTTATAGCAAGAATTTCTCAAGAATCTGCTAAAACAAAAGATATTACTGGTGGCTTACCTAGAGTTGCTGATTTATTTGAAGCAAGAAAGCCTAAAGAATCAGCTATTTTAGCTCAAGCTTCAGGCGTAGTGTCTTGGGGTAAACCAACTAAAGGGAAGGAAAGGCTGGTTATTACAGATGAAGAAGGAAATGATCATGCCACTCTAATCCTTAGAACAAGACACATTAATGTTTTTGAAGGAGAGCGCATTGAAAGGGGAGATATAGTATCTGATGGAGCTATGAGTCCTCATGACATATTAGCTTTAAGAGGGTTAGAAGAGCTTACGGATTATATTGTTAACGGTATCCAGGAAGTTTATAGACTTCAAGGCGTGAGCATTAATGATAAACACATAGAAGTTATTCTTAATCAAATGCTAAGAAAAGTAGAAATAATAGAACCTGGTGATTCAGATTTTATTCTTGGCGAACAGGCAGAATACTCTAGAGTTAAAGAAGCTAATTTAGCTCTTAGAGAAGCAAAAAAAGCAGAAATTCAGTTTAATAGGTTGTTGCTTGGAATAACTAAAGCGTCTTTAGCAACAGAATCATTTATTTCTGCAGCATCCTTCCAAGAAACAACAAGAGTCTTAACTGAAGCTGCAACAACTGGAAGAGTTGATAGGTTGCGTGGTTTAAAAGAGAACGTAGTCGTTGGAAGGTTAATTCCTGCAGGTTCAGGATTAGCAAAATTAAGCAGTTCAATAGAGAAAGTGGAAGAAGATTTTGAAATAGATCTAGAAAAAGCTCTAAGTGATGCTCTAAATGAACCAGAGTAATACATTGACGCAACCAAAGGCTCTCATTACAATTCGCGACCTTAAAAATTAAAACAAAAATTTATGGCAACAGTTAATCAATTAGTAAGAAAACCAAGAAAAAGGAAAGTTGTTAAAAGCGATACTCCTGCATTGCAAGGATCACCTCAAAGAAGAGGGGTTTGCACTCGTGTTTATACTGCTACACCAAAAAAACCAAATTCTGCTTTAAGAAAAGTTTGTAAAGTAAGGCTGACTTCAGGATATGAGGTCATTTCTTATATCGGAGGAGAAGGCCATAATCTACAAGAGCACTCTGTTGTACTTATTCGTGGAGGTCGTGTTAAGGATTTACCCGGAGTCAGGTATCACACTGTCAGAGGAACTTTAGACACCGCCGGTGTCGATGATAGAAAGCAACGCCGATCTAAATACGGTGCAAAAAAACCTAAGTAAAAATTATGTCTAGAAGAAAAGCAGCCCCAAAAAGAACAATTTTACCTGACCCTAAATTTGGTAATCTTAAAGTAGCTAAATTTATGAATCAGATCATGACTGATGGAAAGAAATCAGTAGCAGAAAAAATTATTTATGGAGCCTTCGATGAAATTTCTAAGAAATCAGATAAAGAACCTATAGAAGTTTTTGAAAAAGCATTAGATGAAGTGGGTCCTATGGTTGAAGTGAAAGCTAGAAGAGTTGGAGGGGCTACTTACCAAATTCCCCTTGAAGTAAGACCTGCTAGAAGAAGTGCACTTGCCATGAGATGGATAGCTAAAAGCGCAAGGTCTAGGAATGAAAAAACCATGACTTTGAGATTAGCTAACGAATTATTGGACGCTTGTGATGGCAGGGGTGAAGCCATGAAAAAGAAAGAAGATACCCATAGAATGGCTGAAGCTAATAGAGCTTTCTCGCATTTTAGATTTTAACTCCAACTTATAAATAATTATGGCCAGAACTACTCCGCTAGAACTGTATAGAAATATTGGGATTTGTGCTCACGTTGATGCAGGTAAAACAACCACCACTGAGAGGATATTATTCTATACTGGTATTTCTCATAAAATCGGTGAAGTTCATGATGGCGCAGCTGTCATGGATTGGATGGAGCAAGAGCAAGAAAGAGGTATAACTATAACTTCAGCTGCTACAACCTGCTTTTGGGAAGGAACAGCAAAGCAATATAAGCAGCATAGATTTAATATAATTGACACTCCAGGTCACGTTGACTTCACTATTGAAGTTGAACGTTCTTTAAGAGTGTTGGATGGAGCCGTGGTAGTTTTTTGTGGGAGTTCAGGTGTTGAGCCTCAATCAGAAACTGTATGGAGACAAGCCAATAGATACGAAGTACCTCGCATAGCCTTCATTAATAAAATGGATAGGGCGGGAGCTGACTTCCTTAAAGTTGTTGATCAAATGGAGAAAAGGTTAGGGGCGAATCCAGTGCCCATCCAATTAGCTATAGGAGCTGAAGATGAATTCAAAGGAGTTATTGATCTTGTCAAGATGAAAGCTATTTATTGGAATGCTGACGATATGGGTACAACTTTTACAGAAGAAGAAGTACCTGAAAACTTACAATCTCAAGCTGAAGAGTGGCGAGAAAAAATGATTGAATCAGCAGCTGAAGCAAATGAAACCGTTATGGATAAGTATCTTGAGGGTGGAGATTTAACCGAACAAGAAATCAAAGATGGCCTAAGAGAGAGAACACTAAAATCAGAAATAGTACCTTGCTTATGTGGATCAGCTTTTAAGAATAAAGGTGTTCAAACCATGCTAGATGCAGTGGTTGATTATTTACCTGCACCCAATGAAGTTAAGGCTGTATCAGGTATATTAGACAATGAAGAAGAAGGTTCAAGAGCATCTAATGATGATGAACCTTTTGCAGGAATTGCTTTTAAGATAGCTACAGATCCTTTCGTGGGATCTTTAACTTTTGTTAGGGTTTACTCCGGAACTCTTAATACTGGAGATTCAGTTTACTTACCCATCAAAGGTAAAAAAGAAAGAATTGGAAGGATGCTACAGATGCATTCTAATAAAAGAGAAGAAATTTCAGAAGCAAGAGCAGGAGATATTTGTGCCGTTATAGGATTAAAAGACGCTATTACTGGTGAAACTCTCTGTGATGAAAAGAATAAAATTATTTTAGAGTCTATGAACTTCCCAGAACCTGTTATCTCTGTTGCTGTAGAACCAAAAACTAAAGAAGACCAGGAGAAAATGGGCATAGCCTTGGGCCGCTTAGCTCAAGAAGACCCTTCTTTCAGATTGAGAACAGATGAAGAATCTGGCCAAACCATTATGTCAGGTATGGGTGAATTACATCTAGACGTTTTGGTGGACCGAATGAGAAGAGAGTTTGGTGTAGAAGCTAACGTAGGAAAGCCTCAAGTGGCTTACAGGGAGTCTATTAAGAAATACATTGAAGAAGAAGCAAAGTTTGTTCGTCAATCGGGTGGAAGAGGTCAATACGGCCATGTATATATAAAGATGGAACCTCTTGTAGAGCAAGATGAAGAAAAAGATCAAAACTATCAATTTATCAATGACATTGTAGGTGGAGCTATACCTAAA
>CAJJAM010000034.1 GCA_905182235.1 SAR86 cluster bacterium SAR86B
TCTCTCCAGGCTTTATTAAACCTAATTCAGATCTTGCAAGACCTTCAATAGTCTCTCTTCCTGAACTGAGTTTAATCTTCTCTTCTTCTAACAATTTATTTTTATTTTCAAGTCTTGTCCTTTCTTCAGTTAGAGCTAATATCTCTTTTTCTAAGTCTCTTAAATCAGATCTACTCTGTTCGCCAAACCAGATATTTTTTTGAGTAAAGGCAATAACTAAAAATAAAATAGAAATAGCTGCATAAAATCTTAGGTCTTTAAACTTAGTATTTTGTAAAAATTTAATTAACCGAAGCATAAAGAAGTTTGTTTCTCAATTATAAGAAGTCTGTTGTATTTTGCCACCCTGTCTGACCTTGAAGGTGCGCCGGTTTTGATCTGGCCACTTCCCATGCCTACTGAAAAATCAGCAATAAATGAGTCTTCTGTCTCACCTGAGCGATGAGAAATAATAGAGTTAAAGTTATGGCTTGAGGCAGTTTGAATGGCATCTATCGCCTCAGTAAGAGTTCCGATCTGATTGACCTTAACTAAAACAGCATTAGCTGCTTTTTTTTCGATACCTTCAGTTATTCTTAAAGGATTAGTCACAAACAAGTCATCTCCCACTATCTGCGTATCCGCTCCTATTTCCGAAGTTAAATTTACCCACCCTTCCCAATCATCTTCATTAAGGCCATCTTCTATAGATGAGATAGGGTAATTTGATCTTAGGTCTTTTAAATATGAAACCATATCACTTGATGAGAACTTTTGATCCAGACCATCTAAGTTATAGATTGAGTTTTTATAAAACTCTGTAGCTGCAACATCAAGACAAAGGAAAACCTGCTCTCCTGGTACATAACCCGCCTTCTCAATGGATTCCATGATTAGATCTAATGCTACTGGAGGTGAATCTAGGTTTGGTGCAAAACCCCCCTCATCACCGACTGCAGTATTTAAATTATTTTTCTTAAGTATCTCCTTCAAGGTGTGAAAGATTTCTACTCCAGAGCGTAAGGAATCAGAGAAAGACTCAAAGCCACTTGGTTGTATCATAAACTCTTGGAAATCAATTGGGTTATCTGCATGAGCCCCTCCGTTAAGAATATTCATCATGGGAATTGGAAGTTTTTTATTAACATCAGCACCTAAATTTTCTTTAGCTTGGAGGTGAATAAAATCATATAACTCTAAATTAAGCATTTGGGCTGCTACTTTAGAACAAGCCATAGAGACACCCAGGATAGCATTTGCTCCAAAATTACTTTTATTTGAGGTGCCATCCGATTCTATTAATAAAGTATCTATTTCTTTTGTATTAGAAGGGTCTTTACCTTCAAGGATAGAATTAATTTCAGTGTTTATTGCCTCAACTGCTCCTAAGACACCTTTACCTAAATACCTTGAATCATCATTATCTCTTTTTTCACTGGCCTCATACTTACCCGTTGAGGCTCCTGAAGGAACAAAAGCCATTGATTTTTCATCGCTATTAAGTATGACTTCTGCCGCAACAGTTGGGTTACCTCTTGAGTCTAATACCTCGTATGCCCTAACTTGCTTAATTAAATTATTAGTCATATCAATTTAAATCAATTTTTTTAAATGATTTAACTAAGTCATCTAAAGATTTAACCTGAAGAAGTAACTCTTTCAAGTTACTTAAAGGTAATGCACAAGGTCCATCACACATGGCTTTATCTGGATCGGGGTGAACTTCTAAAAATAACCCGGCCAGACCTAATGCCATTCCAGATTTAGCTAAATCCAGAACACTTTCTCTCCTGCCTGCAGTTTTATCCCCCAAACCTCCCGGCTTTTGAAGAGAGTGGGTGACGTCAAAAATAACTGGATGATTATAAGCTTTGAGACTGGCAAGTCCTATCATGTCAACAACCAGATTGTTGTATCCAAAGGAGGTTCCTCTTTCACATAATAAAAGCTGGTCATTTCCATAACTTTTAAATTTATTTATGACATTCTCAATATCAGTTGGAGACATAAACTGGGCTTTCTTTATGTTCACTGGGACTCCTGACTTGGCTATCCTACCAACCAGGTCAGTTTGTCTGCACAAAAAAGCAGGTATTTGTATGATATCAAGGACATCTTTTGCAACCTCTACCTCTTCTTCATTATGAACATCTGAGATAATGGGCACATCGTACTTATGTTTTAAGTCAGACAATATCTGCATACCTTTTTCGATTCCCGGACCCCTATATGAATCGATAGAAGATCTATTCGCTTTATCGTAAGAAGCCTTAAATATATATGGTATACCTAGCTCTTTAGAAACTGATATACATTCAGAAATGACCTGTTCGGTTATTTCCTCTGTTTCAAGTACATTTAGCCCTGCTACTAAAGTGAATGGCCTATTGTTATCAATAGTGAAGTTCTTTATCTTTATATTACTCATTTTTTTTCCACTCCTCTGCAGCTTTTACAAACCCAGAAAACAAAGGATGACCTTCTCTGGGATTGGAAGTGAATTCAGGATGGAATTGACATGCAACAAACCATGGATGACCAGCCAACTCTACCACCTCAACTAGATTTTTATCTTTTGATTTACCAACAATATTTAACCCTGAAGCAGAGAGGTCATCAATGTAATTATTGTTAACTTCGTAACGATGTCTGTGCCTTTCATTAATAATGTCTTGATTGTATAAAGATCTAGTTATTGAATCTCCAGATAATAAACATTCTTGCGCCCCCAGTCTCATAGTTCCTCCTAGATCTGAAGTGGCATCCCTTTTTTCTACAACTCCATCCTGATCTATCCATTCATGAATTAAACCTATAACGGGATGTTTAGTATCTTGTTTAAATTCACTACTGTTAGCATCTTCTAAAAGGAGTACATTTCTTGCAAACTCTATAACAGCTACCTGTAAGCCCAGACAAATGCCAAGGTAAGGAACTTTATTCACTCTCGCATATTCTGCTGCTAGTATCATCCCTTCGATCCCTCTTTCTCCAAAACCTCCAGGCACCAGAACAGCATGCGAACCTTTAAGAATCTCGTTAACGTTATTTCTATTTAGTGTCTCAGAATCAATATAATTTATATTAATCTTTAATTGGTTCTGAAGCCCTCCATGCTTAAGAGCTTCATTCAATGATTTATAAGCATCAACCAGTTCAGTGTATTTACCTACCATAGCTATTTCTACCATGCCTTTAGGGTTTAAATCAGCTTTAACAACTCTTTTCCAGTCAGTTAAATCAGCATCTGGGCATTGAATTCCTAATTTTTTTACTACCAACTCATCTACATTTTGAAGGTTAAGCTCTAAAGGAATCTTATAGATAGAGTCTACGTTTGGCATTGAAATAACAGCTTTCTTTTGGACGTTTGTAAATAAAGCTATTTTTTCTTTATCTTCTTCGGACATTGTATTGTCAGACCTGCACACTAGTAAATCAGGTTGTAGTCCATGTGAAAGCATCTCTTTGACAGAATGTTGCGTTGGTTTAGTTTTAGTTTCACCCGCAGAAGATAAATAAGGAACCAAAGTTAAATGTATGAATAAAGTTCTTTCCTGACCTAGCTGCAATTTCATCTGTCTTATTGCTTCAAGAAAAGGTTGAGATTCAATATCCCCCACAGTTCCACCTATTTCTACTATAGCTACTTGTGATTTTCCTGCGCCCTCTACAACCTTCCTCTTTATTTCATCGGTTATATGAGGTATTACTTGAACCGTACCGCCTAAATAGTCTCCTCTTCTTTCATTCTTTAAAACTCTTTCGTAAATTTGTCCTGTTGTAAAATTGTTTACTTTAGACATTTTTGTTTTAAGAAAACGTTCATAATGACCCAAATCAAGATCTGTTTCTGAACCATCCTCAGTAACAAAAACTTCGCCGTGTTGAATTGGACTCATGGTCCCGGGATCTAAATTAATATAAGGATCTAACTTTAAGATTGTAACGGAAAGACCTCTGCTTTCTAAAATAGCTCCTAAAGAGGCAGAAACTATACCTTTTCCGAGTGACGATACAACGCCACCGGTTACAAATATAAATCGAGTTTCAATATTTTCCATCTAATATAGCCATAAGAAGTGTAGTAAATAAATCTTCTTAAAGATGGGAGGACAGGTTAACAAAAACCTTTCAGTACAACAAGAAAAAGCTATTCTTTTAACCAGTTAAATCTAATGGTTTTTCTAATTCCGCCCAAGAAATATCACCGTCGGGGGAATTCGACTCAAACCCAAGAACTCCAAGCTTATCATAGAGGGGTCTTACCTTGTCCGTTAATAATCCTATCCTTGATAGGTTTGGAATGACCCTTGAAAAAAGTAATCTTTGAAATTCAAAAGCAAAGCCAGCATTGTTTGAGAAATCTCTTGCTTCATTCTCATCCCAGCCAAACCTTCTAAATACATCGGTAGGAAATAATCTTTCTTTACTAATAACGCAAGCTTCATAAGCAAACATAGCTCTATCTTCTTTTTCTTCTTCTGATAAATTCTCGATGTATTCTTCAAGATAATTTACTCCGAAAGTAACATGTCTAGCTTCGTCTCTAATAATGAGATGAAGAATATCTTTTAATACTGGGTCTGGAGTGACTGCTTTGGCAGTATTAAAAGCTGCTAAAGCTAGACCTTCAATAATAATTTGCATACCTATAAGTTTCAGATCCCATCTTTCATCAGTTAAGATCTTATCAAGGAGACTTTTTAAGCCCGACCCTATTGGGTACATGAGCTTAGATCGTTCTTGGATATACCTATTAAAAGCCTCTACGTGTCTTGCTTCATCAAATGCTTGCGAAGCAGCATATAATTTTGCTTGATACGTTGGAGCGCAAGATACTAACTGAGAAGCTACCAAGAGAGCTCCTTGCTCCCCATGAAGGAATTGACTAAATTGACTGGCTCCTCTGTGTCTAAGAAATTCTCTTTTTTTATCATCACTTAAATTCTTGTAAGGAGGGTACTCGTCCCAAAACATCTCCGGAATATCATCAGAAACTATAAGGGGCCTATCCCAGTCTATATCTAGCGAAACATTCCAATTAAGTTTTTTACCTAATTCATAAAGTTTTGCAATCCTATTATCTTGGATGGTGTAATCCCAATTATAGGCTCCTGTTAAAGGAGTCTTGAATATCTCTGCTACGTCTTCGACATCTTGCGCGCTTAAGTCAAGCTCTTGTTCGTTGTAGTCTTGTATTTGTCTTGGCGTCTCTTTTGTGTACTTTACTTTCATAATCTAATTTAGACTTTTACCTTCTGTTGATTAATATATAGAACTTTTTAGTTTTGGTTTTTTGATAATTTAACAATTAAAGAGATTTCTGGAAAGAGGAGAATTAGTCACGATACTGACACTATAGTTATATCTTTTATTGATAATGAATATTATTTCTAGTCATCTTCATTTTCATCATAAAACTGGCCTGGAAATCTATCACTCTTAGCTAAATTTTGGAAAGTAGCTATTTCTCTTCTAAAAGCTAATTTGACTGTACCAGTAGGACCATTCCTTTGTTTGGCTATGTTAATCTCAGCTTGACCTCTGCTTTCCAAGTCACTCTCATCATAATACTCATGTCTATAGACAAATGCTATTAGGTCAGCATCTTGCTCAATAGCTCCTGAATCTCTTAAATCTGCAAGAATTGGTCTTTTATTAGGTCGAGATTCAACCGCCCTGTTTAATTGAGAAAGTGCTACAACAGGAACATTTAACTCTTTAGCCAACGCCTTTAAAGATCTGCTTATCTCACTAACTTCTTGCACCCGATTATCTCCTCTTCCAGGGACTTGCATTAAGCCTATATAATCAATAACTATTAGTGCTAAATCTGGATTTTCACGCTTTACTCTTCTTGCTCTTGCTCTTACTTCAGAAGGAGATAAAGCAGGAGTGTCATCAAGTAAAAACTTCTTTTGACTTAAAATTGATAAAGCCCTGTCAATTCCTTCCCAGTCTGCTTCTTTTAATTGCCCTCTCATTATTCTTTGTATGTCTATATTTGAAATACTTGCAATAAACCTCCTTATAACTTGCTCAGAGGACATTTCCATAGTGAAGAGGAGAACCGTTTGGTCGGTTTGTTTAGCAACATTCTCAGCTATATTAAATCCTAAAGCACTCTTTCCCATGGAGGGCCTTCCTGCAATAATAATTAGATCTGATTTCTGCAATCCTAAAGTTATCTCATCAATATCTGCAAAGCCAGTGCTTACTCCAACCAGTGAATTGCCACTCTCAGCTGATTCTTGAATCTCAGCATACACTGGTCCTAATAGTTCTTTAGCTGTCCTTGGACCTATCGATCTACTTACATCATCTCTTAAGCTTAAAATGCTTTCTTCAGCTTCATCAATAACTCTATCGCTACCTGATGCATCAGATTCTTTTGCAATCTGTGAGATATTTTCAGCAGTAATTATCAGCCTTCTTAGATTTGATCTCTGTTTAATTATATCTGCATAACTCTCAATATTTGCTACGCTTGGGGTTTCTCTTGCCAATAGAGTCAAGTAGTCTTTTCCACCAGAATTTATTAACTTTGGAAGATCTCCATTACCTTCAATAGCTTCTTGAACCGTTATAACGTCTACAGGCTTGCCTTGATCTTGAAGGTTGTAAATAGTCTTAAAGATTAACTTATGTTCATCTTTATAAAAGTCATCCTCTCTAATAAGAACATGGACTAAATCCCAAGCCTCATTCTTCAGCATAATTCCACCCAAAACGGCTTTTTCTGCTTCAATTGAGAAGGGTAATTCTTTATTTTTAAATATTTCTTGGGCCATAAAACAGAAGAGAAGTTATTTCAGTGACGATCTTTTATTCTCCCATTCATAGAGAATAAATCAATGAATATTTAATACTTATTCTTCTACAGTAGCTTCGATGGTAATTGAAATCGATTGAACAACTTCAGGGTGAAGCTCTATGTCTATTCTAAAGTCTCCAACTTCTTTCAAGGCACCTTCAGGAAGTCTTACAGAACTCTTCTCAACTTCCAGTCCTTGCTCAATTATTGCATCTGAAATCTCTCTTGTCCCTATAGATCCATAGAGCGTTCCTTCTTCAGACACCGGAACAACAAGTTTTATTTTTATACCCTCTAATTGAGTGGCCAATTTCAAGGCAATTTCTTTTCTATCTGATTCTGCAGATAAAAGGGCTGCTTTTCTTGCTTCGTATTCTGCTTTATTATTTTCATCGGCCCTAATAGCCTTACCTGAAGGAATTAAAAAATTTCTGCCATAGCCAGACTTAACATTAACTAGATCTCCTGGCTCTCCTAATTTTGAAACTTGTTGTAATAATATTAATTCCATAATTCTTAATGATAGTGTGAATCTGTGTAAGGTATGAGAGCTAAGTGACGTGCTCTTTTAACCGCTTTGTTTAATTGTCTTTGGTATTTAGCTGAAGTACCTGTCATTCTCGCAGGAATAATTTTACCAGTTTCAGTAATATATTCTTTCAGTAGTTTAATATCTTTAAAATCTACTTCCTTAATACCCAGGGATGTAAATTTACAATATTTAGGGCGATTATCAAAATCCGTTCTTCTTCTTTTAAAATTTTTCTTTTGCTTTTTTGCCATTTTATTTCTCTGTTTCAGATGCTTCTGGTACTACTTCTGCTTGGGCTTCTACTTCTGCTTCTGCTGTTTCTTTCTTAGCTTCTGCTTCTGGCGCTACTTCTGCTTGGGCTTCTACTTCTGCTTCTTCAGTTTCTTTTTTAGCTTCTGCTTCTGGTGCTGCTTCTGCTTCTGCTGTTTCTTTCTTAGCTTCTGCTTCTGGTGCTGCTTCTGCTATTTCTTTCTTAGCATCTGCATCAGCTGCTCTGCGAGCAGTTTCTTTCATCCTGCTCTTTTCTTTCAATGCTTTTTCTTCTTGATATTTTCTTTGTTTTTCTTCTTCGTAGCTCTCTTTTTCGCTGTCTTCTCTAGTTTGGGCTAATAAAGCTGAAGAGTCTGAATGTGCTTCTTTAGTATTAAGAACTAGATTTCTTATGACCGAATCATTAAATTTAAAAGAATTCTTAATTTCATCAATAGCAGTCTGACCGCATTCTATATTTAAAAGTGCATAAGCTGCTTTAAATTGATCCTGTATTGGATAGGCAAGCCTTCTATTGCCTATATTTTCAGAGCGATGAACCGTGCCTCCAGAATCTGTAACTATTGATGAAAGCTTTGTTATTATCGTAGGTGCTTGATCAGATTGATCAGGATGAACTAGAAATACTATTTCGTAATGTCGCATGTGTACCCCTTGGTTATTAACTCCCGCTTAAGCGTAGAGTAAGGTATTAAAAATGGGCATTCTATTTGACGCTAAGACTTAGCGCAAGCCAAATGTAGTATCTCAAGTATTAATTCATTAAAGCTAATGCCTTCTAGTGCAGCTGATTTTGGTACAAGGCTAGTCTCAGTTAATCCAGGTACAGTATTAATCTCTATGAGCTGAAAGTTATTATTATTATCTTTTATTAGATCCACTCTGCCCCATCCTTCGCATCCTAAAGATTTAAAAGCATGCCAACAAAAATTTTTAAGTGTAATTAAGTTATCAGGATCTAAGTTTGCCAAAGAATATTTAGTTTCATTGCTTAGGTATTTTGCCTCGTAGTCATAAAAAGCTCCTTTTGCCTCTATAGCAACAGGAGGTAGTACGCGATCTCCTAGTATTGTTACTGTAATCTCAATACCATCAACAAAGGCTTCAGCAAGGACTGTTTCATCGTATTTTACCGCCTCTATAATTGCCTCTTCTAGGCTTCCCTCTCCGGGTTTAACTATACTAATACCATAGCTTGAACCTTCGTTAGCTGGTTTTACTACGAAAGATTTATCTAGAGCAGTAATATCATCAGAGCCGGATAAGAATGGAGTTATTTTCATATCTGATTTACCCGCTTTTGTAATTTCTACAAAATCAGGAGTTGGCAAAGAAAACTCTCTCCAAACTTTCTTTGTTTCAACTTTATTCATTGCCAACTTGCAAGCTTCAGTCTTACTGCCGGTAAACAATATTTCCTTATCAGTTAATAACTCTTGAATAAAACCGTCTTCACCGCCTCGACCATGAAGAGCTATAAATGCAATATCAAAATCTTCTAGTTGTAATTTAGATCCTTCAGGAGAAACAAGGTCTATTGCTTTAGCATTTATTTGCATCTCTTTAAGACTTTTTAAGACAGCATTTCCGGATCTTAATGATATTTCTCTTTCTGCAGACCAACCGCCCATAAGGACAGCTACTTTCTTATTACCTAAAAAAGATGAATCTCGATTCTTCATCTAATTGCCATAAGTCTTCATCAGAGACTCTGAAATTTTTGAAATATTTCCAGCACCTTGCATTAAAATAATACCTTCACCTTTTTCTAGAGACTCCTCTATAGCGATATTTACTTTTGATTCTTCTGAAAGGCAAACATTTAGAGTTGTACCTTTTAATCTTTCTAATAAATCCTTACTTTCGTAATTCTTAATTAAATCTTCACCCGCAGGATAAACATCCAACAATATCAATTGATCAACTAATTGCAGAACCTCTACAAACTCTTCAAACAAGTCTTTAGTTCTAGAATATCTATGAGGCTGAAACACCATAGTCAGTTTCTTTTTAGGGTGAGACTCTCTTATAGATTCAATTGTATTTTTGATTTCTGAAGGATGATGACCATAATCATCTATTAGTATTAGATTAGAGTCTTTAACTGTCATAATGCCCAATACCTGCATACGCCTATTAATACCCATAAAACTCTTCAGAGCACCTTGAATGATTGATGTATTAATCCCTTCTTCTATTGCCAATACACAAGCCGCAGATGCGTTGAGGGCGTTATGCCTTCCAAGCATATTAAGATCAATTTGAATTGATTGACCTGCATAAGTTAATAAGAAATTGGATCTAAATTCAAAAGGCTCATAATTGCTTATAACGTAATCATTTGTTTCTTCGAAACCGTAAGTCACATTAGGCCTTGAACATTGAGGTAAAAGCTTCTTAATCTCAGGATCATCACCACAGGCTATTAGAAGTCCATCAAAAGGAAGTTTTTTAACAAATGCCAAGAAAGCTTGGCGCAGATTCTCAAAATCATTTCCATAATTAATAAGATGGTCTTCCTCTATATTAGTAATAATAGACACTGAGGGTTGTAACATTAAAAAAGACTGATCGCTCTCATCAGCTTCTGCAACAAGGTAGTCTCCTTTCCCCAATTTAGCGTTTGAAGCAAAACTATTAATAATTCCTCCGTTAATAAAAGTAGGATCTAAGCTTGCTTCTGTAAAGATAGATGCCACCAAACTTGTTGTGGTTGTTTTTCCATGGGTACCCGCTATTGCTATACCTCTTTTCATGTTCATTAAACTAGATAACATTTCAGCTCTAGCCAGAACGGGTATTCCCCTTAACTTGGCTTCAATTAGCTCTGGATTCCCATCATCTATGGCGCTTGATATTACTATCATGTCTGCTTTATCTATATTCGTAGCCTTGTGACCTATGTGAATCTCAGCACCCATGGATCTCAACCTATCAATTATTTCTGAATCAGAAATATCAGAACCAGAAACTTCGTAATTTAAATTTATTAAAACTTCAGCTATGCCGCTCATGCCACTGCCACCTATTCCAACAAAAAAAATCTTTGATAATCTTGATCTATATTTTTTCATTAATAATTTTATATATATCTTTTACCGATGAAGTACTAAAAGCTTTTTTGGCATTCAAGCCCATTTCTGCTCTTCTTTTAGTATCTTTTTCTATATTTAAGATCAGATCAAGTAAAGACGAAGAATTATCTAATTTTGACTCTACTATTTCTGCTCCACCTAAGCTCTTTAGATACAGTGCATTATAGTACTGATGATTATCTGTAGCCCATGGAAGAGGCATTAATATTGCGGCTTTACCGAAGGCTGCTATTTCACTGATTGTCATTGCTCCTGATCTGGCTATTATTAAATCAGCCTTCTCGTATTCTTGACCGATATTCTTAATGTAATCTAAAACTTCATGTTTTATTGATAACCCTAGATATGCTTGCTTTAAAGAAGCAAAATCAGTTGGGCCAGATTGATGAACAATATTCCAATGCTCATAATCATCAGCTTCTTCTAGTGCTTGAATGAAAATCTTATTTAATTGCGAAGAACCTTGACTCCCGCCCAGAACAAGAACATTGAATTCTTGACTAACCTTATTCACACCTTGGGATTGTATAAAAAGTTCATCCCTAAGAGGATTGCCCACAAACTCAGTTCTGTGATCCGTCTTGAAGGTGTCTGGGAAACCTTCAAAAGTTATCCTTGAGAATTTATTTAGAATTCTATTTGATAAACCAGCCACACTATTCTGCTCATGAATAAAAAGTGGAATTCTTAAAAGAGGAGCAGCTAAACCAACCGGCAGGCTTATATAGCCTCCCGTAGAAAAAATAGCATCTGGTTTAAAACTAATTAATAAGGAAATAGCCTTAATATAAGAAACACAGAGCTCAAATATCGCTTTAATTTTTTCAATAACTTTTTTTCCTAAGAAACCTGATACAGAAAGCGCTATAAAGTTAAAACCTTCTTCTCTGGCAATGCCCTCCTCAAGAGATTTTTTTCTTCCTACCCAAATAACTTCTGCTGAGTTTTCCTTAAATTCCCTGGCAACAGACAACGCCGGATAAACGTGCCCACCTGTTCCTCCGGCCACAATAATAATCTTCATTAAAAAGCTGCTCTTCTAGAAACATGAGCTACAGGCATTGCTACTTTTGTTTCATAATCAATTCTCAATACCAACCCTATAAGAGAACACATCACCAACAAATTTGTTCCTCCATAGCTGATAAAAGGGAGAGTTAATCCTTTTGTTGGTAGAAGGCCTGTAGCAACACCAACGTTTATAAATGTATGCAGACCTAAGATGATGGCTACTCCATAGGCTGCAAAAAAACCAAAATACTGGTTTTTTATTAAAGCTTGTTTTGCTATGTAAAAACACCTAAAAGCCAAACCAAATAAAAGGCTTATGATTACTATTCCTCCGAGCAGACCCATTTCTTCAACTAACACAGAATAAATAAAATCTGTGTGAGCATCAGGAAGATACCCCATTTTCATTAAACCTTCTCCAAGACCTACTCCAAACCAGTCTCCTCTTCCTATAGACATTAAAGACAGTGTTAATTGATATCCAGTTCCAAAGGGGTCACTCCATGGGTCAGTAAAAGAAATTATTCTTTCCCACCTCCATGGTACAAAGATAATAAGAGCCGAGATTCCTATTAAAGCCAGAAAAAGAACTAATAAGAATTGTCTTAAATGGACTCCTGCTAAAAATAGTATTCCTAAGACGGTCGCAAGAATTACAGCAGAAGTTCCTAAATCTGGCTGAAGAAGTATTAAAGAAACTACTAAGATTATAAGAAAAGCGGGCTTAAAAAACCCAAACCAATGCGTTTGTAAATCAGTAATTCTTCTTACCGAGTAGGCAGATATATAAACAATGCTTATGAACTTCATCACTTCTGAAGGCTGCAATCCGAGACCGCCCATCCTTATCCATCTATTTGCTCCGTTTACTTCCACTCCGATCCCTGGCACAAAAACAAGAAGCAACAAAAGCATACCAAAAAAAAGTAACCACTTATCAAACCTTTCCCAGAAAGAGAGTGGTGTAAAGCTAATTAAGATTAATAATAAACAGCCAGCAATAAAATGAAATAACTGCTTAATTAGCATGCTAAATGGATAGCCAGAAATAGAATCTGAGAACTGCACAGAAGCAGAAGCCAGTATTATTAATCCGCATATTGAGACTAAAAAGAATATAGATAAAAAGAAAAAATCTACTTTGGAAAAATCAATAGACTCAAGAAGGCTTTTGAAGTTTATCATTTAATTAGATAGAACCTACCAATCTACGAAAATCCTCTCCTCTCTCTTCATAGTCTTTGTACATGTCTATACTAGAACAAGCAGGCGAGAGGATAACTACATCTCCATTGACAGCATCTATTGTTATTTTTTTCATAGCTTCTTGCATATCTTCTACCAATTCAACATCTGTAAGATTAATTAAGAAAGGAGCAATTAAATCTTTGTGTATTCCAAAAATATAAGCTTTCTTTAGTAACTTTTCTGAGATATTTGTTAGTTCTTCAAAATCCTGCCCCTTAGAATCGCCTCCACAAATTAAGATTGTCCTACCCTCTCCGAACTTATCATAAACTGATTCCAAAGCCTTTAAAACGGAAGCCACGTTAGTTGCCTTCGAATCATTGATGAAAGTTACACCATCTTTTAAATCAAGAATTTCATACCTATGAGGCAGCCTCTGGAATGAATTAAGAATCCTCAAACAATCTTTTATAAAAGATTCCCTTTCTGATTTGTCATAGAAACTCACCTCTTGGTTAAGAACTAAATAAGCAAAGAGTATAGATATTGCAGCTTTAATATTCTCTATATCATGCAAAGGCCATTCCTCCTTAAGGACATCAAAACAATAATCATAGTCTTTAAAGATTTCTTGGAAATAAATACATTCTTCAGTGCTTGAAATTGATTGACCACCTTTAATTACTAATTTACTTTGGGTAAATACCTTGTTCTTAATAGCCTTGTATTCTTCAAAAGAAGTATGTCTATCTAGATGATCTTGAGTGACATTCAGGAGGACAGCAATATCTGAAGAAATTGAAGAGCTCAACTCTAGTTGATAGCTGGAAACCTCTATAAGAGCTATATCAATACCTTCATCAGTATTATCTAAAACCGGGTTTCCTATATTGCCTAAAGCTTCAACTCTTTTTTTATCTAAGTAGTCAGAAAAGAGTTTATGTGACATTGATGTGACAGTTGTTTTTCCATTAGTTCCTGTTATTAAAATCTTAGTACAAGAATGGAGTTTTAAAAAAATATCAATATCTGTTTCAATCTCTATATTTAAGAAATCTGCCTGCTTTAAGATAGGGTTATTTTTTGGGATTCCCGGGCTTACATATACTTTAGAAATCTTTTCTAGAGCGTCAACATCAAATTTACTAGAGCATTTATAACCATGATCTGAAAGCCATTGAATTCCCTTTAGGTCTTTCCTGGACTCCATCACTTCAAAAGAGATTCCCAGCTTGTGTAAATACTTTGCAATACTTACACCAGTCTGGCCAAAGCCCAGAATTAAATGTTTTTTGTTCAAATGACTAAGGGGTTAACGTAATCTCAACATGGCTAAGCCCAAAAGAACTAACATAAAAGTTATGATCCAAAACCTAACTATTACTCTAGGTTCCGGCCAGCCTTTCAGCTCATAATGATGGTGCAGAGGGGCCATTTTAAAAACTCTTTTACCTGTTAATTTAAATGAGATAACTTGAACTATCACAGATAGGGCCTCAATAACAAACAATCCGCCCATGATAATCAGCACATATTCATGTCTTATAATTACGGCAACGGTGCCTAAGGCAGCTCCGAGAGACAAGGAACCCACATCTCCCATAAAAACTTGTGCAGGGTAAGTGTTAAACCACAAAAACCCAATTCCAGAGCCCATTAAAGCTCCACAAAAAACTAACATTTCTCCGGTACCAGGCAGGTATGGGATATTTAAATAACCCGAATAAATTACATTTCCAGAGACGTACCCTATTAGACCCAGGCCTGCAGCAACCATAACGCAAGGTAGAATTGCCAAGCCATCCAAGCCATCAGTTAAATTAACTGCATTACTAGTCCCAACAATAACAAAATAAGAAAGTACAACAAAGCCAATTCCAAGTGCAATAGAAATGTCTTTGAAGAAAGGGACTATTAAACTTACCTCTTCAATATTTGTATGGCTATAAAAAAGATAAGAACAGCCTATTAAAGCAAAGATACTCTGCCAAAGTATCTTTTGCCTTGCTGAAATTCCATCACTTGATTTGTGTTTAATCTTCAATTTGTCATCAAACCAACCTAAGACTCCGAAAGAGGTCGTCATTCCTATTGCCACCCATAAATATCTATTCCATAAATCACCCCATAAAAGTGAGCTGATTAGTATTGAACTAAGTATTAAAGTGCCTCCCATTGTGGGTGTACCTTGTTTTATTAAATGAGTTTCGGGACCCTCTTCTCTCACTACTTGTCCCACTTGATTATCTCTCATTTTATTAATAAACCTTGGCCCTAATAATAATGAAAAAAGTAAAGCGGTTAATGTAGCTGCAATAGCTCTAACGGAGATGAATTCAAAAACCCTGAAGGGTCCAAAAAAATTGGCGAGATAATCGAATAAAGGTAGTAGCATTAGAATTCCTTTAATTTATCAGCAACTATATCCATTCTAGTGGATCTAGAGCCCTTAACTAGAATAACTGTATCAGTTTCTAGTATAGAAGACACATGATCAACAAGTTCTTCTTGAGATGAAAATACAATTCCTTTTTCTCCAAAAAGTTTTACACCTTCTTGCCACGAACCACCTAAACATAAAAAATTATCTACTCTTGTTTTTGCATATTCAGATATTTCTTTATGAAGTTTAGCAGCATCATTACCAAGTTCTCTCATCTCTCCTAAAACCACTATTTTTTTATTCATGCCTGAAACACACATGGTATCTATTGATTGTTTTACTGATTCAGGATTTGCGTTATAAGAGTCATCTATTAATAAAGACCCATTGGACATCCTAAAAAGCGATAATCTTCTTTGGGGCAATTCGATCCTCTCTAAATTATCTATAATCTCATCTAAAGCTAAGCCCATGGCACTGCAAACAGCTAAAGCTCCCGCAGCATTTACTGAATTATGTAAACCCACTCCATTCATAGTGCATTTAAATTCTTTATATTGATGCGCAAGAACAAAAGAAGTCAGATTTTTATTAAAATCTACATCAGTTGAAAGGACTTGGAAATCGCAGCCTTCCTTGGTACCAAAGCTAATCACTTTGTTAGCATTGGTAGTATTACCCCAAAAGTCAAAGTACCTTGAATCTTTATTGAGTACCAACACACCTTTATCATTCTCAAAACAACCAATATCGCCTTTTTCTTTAGCAATTAACTCTAAACTCCCTAATCCGCTAAGATGACTTTCAAATACATTTGTTATAAGCGCTATATCAGGTTTAGCTATAGCACTAAGGACTCCAATCTCGCCTGGGAAGCTTGTTCCTAATTCTAAGATAGAGCAATCATAAGAACTGTCTAAGTCAGCTAAAGAAAAAGGAAGCCCTATTTGGTTGTTCTTATTTCCAATTGTTTTGTGGCACTTCTTTTTTGAAGAAAGTAAAGAAGCCACTATTTCTTTAGAAGAAGTTTTTCCATTACTACCTGTTATTCCTATAACCGGACCTTCAAATGCCAATCTATTCATTATTGCCAAATTCTTTAAAAAAGCTTCAGTATTATCCACAACCAACAAAGGCACCTTAGATTCAAAGTAATGATCCGCTACTATGGCATTAGCTCCTTTGGTAATAGCCTCATTTATGAAATCAGTACCATTAAAATTTTTACCTTTTAGCGCTATATACAGATCTCCATTCAATAACGTTCTTGTGTCGATACTAAAACCATTTACTTCTACAGATTTACCATGCAACTCAGCTTTGCCCTTATTCGCAATCTCAGAAATATTAAACTTACTCAACATTCTGCTCACTCAGGTATTTATCAATAACTTCTCTATCATCAAACAAAAAAGTTTTATCATTGATTTCTTGATATGTTTCGTGTCCTTTTCCTGCTACCAATACAATATTTCTTGAATTATTCTGATCCGCACTATCAAGACTATAAAGTATGGCTTCTCTTCTATCAGCAAGAGTTAAAACATTGTTGGGTTCTTTTACACCGGATAAAATTTCCTTGAATATTAGATTTTCATCTTCCAACCTAGGGTTATCATTAGTTAAAACAGTTACATCAGCATATTCCTCTGCAATAGCACCCATCAATGGTCTTTTTAATTTGTCTCTATTTCCCCCACACCCAAAGACACACCATAATTTTCCATCAAAAGACTGTCTAAGTTCCTTAAGAGCAGATTCTAAAGCATCAGGAGTATGGGCATAATCTATACAACAATAATTGTTGTTGTTAAGTTTTATTAATTCCATGCGACCTTTGGGGAGCTCCAGATTTTTAACATTTTTAATCAAATTACTAATATTAAGGCCGTTAAGTGTAAGTGCTGCAATTGAACAAATAATATTGGAAGCTAGAACACTTGATAACGTATTTAAAGAAAAAGAAAAATTCCCTGCAATCGAGATTAATTCTATATCTAATCTATTTTCACTATTTCTAGTAAATGAATACTTAAAATCAGCTGCTTGCTTATTAGAAACACTATAAACAGCTTTATCTTTGTTCAATAATTCTGTGTATATCTCATTTCCGCAATCATTATCAATTTGGATAATCGATATTTCAGGATTTAAGTCTCTAAATAGAGATAATTTTGAATTCTTATAGTCTTCTGTACTTAAATGGTAGTCCAAATGATCATGTGAGAAACTAGTTAAAATTGCAGTTTTAACAAATGTACCTCCTAGTCTTTTTTGTTGCAGACCATGGGAAGAGGCCTCTAAAGCAACAAATTTTGACCCGAAATCAAGAATCTCAGAAAATGTTTTTTGTAAATTAATAGAATCAGGTGTTGTGAGTACTGAATCTCTTATTACATCAAAACCATCCAAAGAAACGCCTATAGTGCTTAAGTAGCCACAATTATATCCTGATTTGTAAGCAAGTTTAGCAAGAGATTCGACACAAGATGTTTTACCATTAGTGCCAGTTACACAGATCGTCTTAAGTTCTTTAGAAGGTTCACCATAAAACCTAGAGGCCACCTCTCCCATGTAATTTCTTAAATTGTTAACCTGTATAACTTTACTAACTTCAATATGGTCTTCTGAGAGGATTAATTTGGCACCCTTTATTTTGGCTTCTGAAATGTAATCTTTTCCGTTTTCATTACTTCCCTTAAGAGCAAAGAAGATATCTCCATGCTCTACATCACGACTATCAAAGCTCAATGCTCTAACATCAAAATCTATGAATTCTTTATTATTTGAAAGTTCTCTTAATAATATTCGTGATTGAACCAATTCAATTCCCCGCTTTCAAGACATGCAACGACTGGCCTACTATTTTTGAAAAGACAGGGGCTGCTACTCTGCCTCCTGAGTGGTCTTCACCCTGCAATCCATGTAAAACAATTACAGCCAATAATTCAGGATTTATTGCTGGAACAAAGCCAGCAAATGTAGCCGTGTATGAAAGATCTTTAGAATTCTCAATAGCCGTTCCTGTTTTACCCGCAACGACTGTTCCTTTTATTTTAGCATTTCTTGCTGTACCAGTTGGAGCATTAACTGTCTTAATCAACATATCTCTAACTATACTAGCTGTCTCTATACTTATAACTCTTTCTTCAAAAAAGTTAGATAAAATTTGATCATCTAAAAATAAAGTTAACTCTTTAAAAATTCCTTCATTTGCAAATACAGAATAAGCTTGGGCAATCTGGATAGCAGACATCGTCAAACCGTAGCCATAACAAGAGCTTACTTTATCTCTAAGAGTGTACTCTGAAGGGTGCGCCAGAAAACCTTCTCTAGAAGGAATTAATAAATTAACAGGGTACCTGCCGATTCCAAAAGATTTAAAAAATTTAGTTAAGTGTTTAATGTCTTGTTTGGCACAAAGTTTTACCATTCCGACATTACTTGAAAAAGAAATTATCTCACTTAGGCTTAGCACTCCATAATCCTTAAAATCACTTGTTTTATAACCTCCAAGCTCAACCCATCCAGGGCTTGTATCAACAGTATCGTTTAACTCAACTCTTTTGGATTCCAAAATAGCTGACATTGCTATGGGTTTTAAGACGGAACCTGGTTCAAAAACATCTATGGTAGCTCTGTTTCTAAAAACAGAATGATCATTAATGTTTTTTCTGTCAGAAGGGTTAAATGATGGATAATTTGACAGAGCTAATATTTCAGCAGACTGTGGATTTATTATTATTACTGAGCCTGACTCAGCACCAGTTTCCTCTATTGCTTTAGATAATTCTTCAAACGCTATTGACTGCAATCGAATATCTATAGTCAGAAATAAATCTTTTCCATTTTGAGGTTCTATTCGGTTACCTTCTATTTTTTTATTTCCACTACTCTTAATACCTGTAAATTTACCCTTTTTGCCTTGTAGAGTATTATCAAATACTAATTCAGAACCCTGTATGCCCTTGCGGTCAATATCAGTAATACCTACCACATGAGAACTTACTTCTTTTTGTGGATAACTTCTTCTTAGATTCTCCCTAAAAAAAACACCCTTCAGTTCAAGATTTTCAATATCTTTTCTTAAAGTTCCTGAAACATGGCGTTTTATTTCTTTAAACCCTGTATTCTTATTTTTAATTAAATTACCTATAGTTTCTTTCTTGATATCTAAGATTTGTTCTAAAGACTTTATGTTAAGAATATTGCCTTTAAAATTCTTTAAATCAATGCCTACAGAAAAACTTCTGACATCTAAGGCCAAAATATTATTATTTCTATCTAATATTTTTCCTCTACTTGCTAAGAGAGAATATTCAGAATGTGATCGACTTATTACTTGTTCATCTAAGAAGGTATCTTGATAAATTTGTAAAAATATCAACCTTGCAACCAGAATAAAAAAAGCTCCTAATAGAAGTAATCTGATGAAGAGCATCCGCCCCGAGAAAAGAGCAACTCTAGATGGAGGCATTCTTTAGGAGGTTAATCTAATTGAGTTCTTACAAAAGAAGGAATGTCCAAGTAATCCTCTTCATCTTTATTCTTTTCTTCAATTTTCTCAACTTTAGGTGGGTTTTCAAGCATTTTCCTAGCAGCATCACTTAAAGGAAGGGGTTTCCTCTCGTTCAGCATATTGACTTGTCTTGAAGGTTTTGAAATTGTTTGTAGAGAGGAGCTAAGACCTGTAGCTATTACAGTAACAATAAGATCGTTACCCTTTGTGTCATCCAAGACAGTTCCGGTTACTATGATTGCTTCTTCTGACGCGAAGTCACTAATACAATCTCCTACTGCTTTTATTTCGCCAAGAGACAGTTCTGGACCGGCCGTAATATTAACCAAAACGCCTTTAGCGTCTTGCAAACTGATGTCTTCTAAAAGTTTACTTGCAACAGCATGCTCTGCAGCTATTCTTGCCCTATCTGGTCCACTTGCAGTTCCTGTTCCCATCATTGCAGTTCCCTTCTCGGACATTACTGTTTTCACATCTGCAAAATCTACATTTATAAGACCGGGTTTAATAATAATATCTGATATACCTCTTACTGCTCCAGCCAAAACATCATTGGCTTGTTTGAAGGCCTCCAACATACTGCAATCTTCGCCTAATACTTCTAAAAGTTTTTGATTGGGTATTGTTATAAGAGAATCAACCTCTTCTATCAGCTCTTTAATACCTTCTTGAGCAATTTTCATCCTTTTAGAGCCTTCTAATTCAAAAGGCTTAGTAACTACTGCAACCGTAAGAATGCCTAATTCTTTAGCAACTTGGGCAACTATTGGGGCGGCTCCTGTTCCTGTTCCACCTCCCATTCCTGCAGTAACAAAAACCATGTCAGTTCCTTTTAGCATTTCTCTTAACTTGTCTCTATCTTCTAAAGCAGCTTCTCTACCAACCTGCGGGTTAGCTCCAGCACCTAGTCCGTCAGTAATTTCCATACCTAATACTAATTTAGTTCCAGCTCCGTTCTTATCGAGTGCTTGTTTATCCGTATTTACAGAAATGAAGTTTGCTCCTTCAATTCCTACATCTACCATGTGTTGAACGGCATTACCCCCTCCGCCACCAACGCCCACTACTTTAATTGAAGCATTACCCGTACTTTCTTCTACTATTTCCCATTCACTCATTTGGTACCTCTCCTTTATAGATTTCCGCCAAACCATCTAGATAGTCTGTTAAGAATATTCTTATCTCTATGGATATAATTTAAATGATCTTCTTGTAATTGTTTTTGTCCGTACAAAAGCAGTCCAACTGATGTTGCATAAATAGGATTATTAATGATCTCCGAAAATCCTTCTATCGAATGAGGGGAACCCAATCTAACGGGAGCATGAAAAATTTCTTCTGCTAGCTCGGCAGCTCCTTCTACCTTAGCAGCTCCACCTGTTAAAACTACTCCTGCAGGAATCAAAGATTCAAATCCGCTGAGGCTCAATTTCTGCTGAGCCATACTAAATATTTCTACATACCTTCTTTCTAAAACATCCGCCAAGGCCTGTCTTGATAGTTCTCTTTCAGGTCTTCCTCCCATTCCTGGTACCATCATTACTTCTTCAGGTTTTGTTAATGAACTTACAGCACAACCATACATTTGTTTTATATGCTCTGCTTGTGTCGGAGGGGTTCTGAGTGCTTGTGCAATATCATTAGTTACATGGTCTCCAGCTATTGGTATGACATCCGTAAACGCAATTGAACCATCCATAAAAACAGCCATGTCCGTTGTTCCACCACCGATGTCTATTAAACAGACACCTAAATCTCTTTCATCATGCGTCAAAACAGAATAACTAGAAGCTAACTGTTCAAGCACAAAAGCCTCCACATCAAGTCCAGAGGCATTAATACATTTATGAATATTTTGAGATGAATTTTCACTGCAGGTCACTAAATGAACCTTAGCTTCCAACCTTGACCCTGCCATTCCAAGAGGTTCTTTTATTCCATCTTGTTTATCGATTATGTAATCGCGAGGTAACACATGCAGAAGTCTTTGATCGGCAGGTATAGCCATTGCTTGGGCTGTTTCTATAACCCTATCTACATCCCCATATCTAACTTCACCATCTTTTATAGGTACAACTCCTTCTGAGTTCAACCCTCTTATGTGACTGCCCGAAATACCCACATAACATGAACCTATATGACATCCAGCCATAGACTCTGCTTCAGCAATAGATTTCTTTATAGCTTGGGTTGTTGACTCTATATCCACAACAACACCATTTTTTAAACCTTTTGAAGGGTGTGTTCCTAGGCCTATTATCTCAATGTTATCCTCGCCTCTTGTTTCAGCTACTATCGCTACTACTTTAGAGGTTCCAATATCTACTCCAACTAACATTTCATTTTTACTTAAATTATTCATTTCTATTCCTTCTTTAACTAAAATTTACGGCGATTGCGTTGTTATACCTAAAATCTATACTTCTAATATGGTTCAATTTTCCTGAGCTCAGCTCGAACGAGATAAAATCCTCGAGACGTTCGAGCTGAACCCGGAAATTCTTTTTAGAAAATACGAAGGTTGCTCCTTCGTCATCTGTTACTTCAATTAGACCGTTATTTTGTGACTCTATCTTTTTTAACTTTCTTTTTAGCTTATTGAATAAAGATTGAAGATCTCTAGACAAATACAGTAATTCTAGAGTTTCATCATCTGGAGCATCTATATATAGAACATTAATGGTTGTATCGGTTTTCTCTGGAAAAATGATATGGCCACTATGAGTAAGGTAATTACTGTTAGATAATCTAGCAAATGGCTGGTGTTCTTCAATCTCAACATCTAAAACATTTGGCCATCTCTTTTTATAGTGGAAAGAATGGACCCAGGTATTTGTAAAAATCTCAGAATTTGAATTTAAATCTAAAAGTCCTAATTCTATAAAGTCTAAAACACGTTGATTAACTTGAACATAATCTGAAATAAAAGCATGTTTTGAAAAAATATTTATATCTTTACTGTGTTTGATATCAAAACCATCTGCTTTAGAACATCCCAATACCATATTTAAAATTAGAATTAATAAAATATAATTTAGTTTATTCATAGCCGGGTACCCTGATGATAACTTTTTCACTCAATTTTGGAGCTCTCATGCCTAAGTTATTTTGTGCCACTCGTCTCAAGGTCAATTGATTCCTAGAATATTGGACCTCTTCTATAAGAATATTTGATTGAAAAGATAGTTCGTTATTATTAATTTTAAGATCGTCTACTAAAGAAAATGCAATCTTATATTCATAGGTTTGCCAAATAGCTATTAAGGAACCTAAAACGGCTAATATAGAAAGACTAACAAAAAGAGAGGCTCTTAATACATTCATCCTATGCCACCTTCTCTGCTACTCTTAGAATCGCACTTCTGCTTCTCGGATTTTCCTTTATCTCTTCTTTACTTGGCTTTAGATGTTTTCCACCTACTGTTTTAAAATTAACGGAAGATGATATTCTGTCTTTCCCTTGAATAAATCTTTTTACTACTCTGTCTTCAATAGAATGAAAACTGATAATAGCCAACCTGCCGCCATCTCTAAGAAGAAAACTTGCAACTTCAAGAACAGAGTATAGCTCTTTTATCTCTTCATTAACTTGCATCCGAATAGCTCTAAAAATATTAGTTGCAGGATGTTTCTTGCCTCTCCTTGGGATGCATGAAAGGACTATTTCAGTAAGCTCCTGCGTAGAAGTGATGGGTTGTTTAATTCGTCTTTCACAAATAATCTTTGCAACTCTCCTTGAAGCCCTCTCTTCACCTAAAATCCAAAAGACATCTTCTATTTCTTTTTTTGATGCAGTATTAATCCATTGTTCAGCTGAAATGCCAGTTGATTGATCCATTCTCATATCCAAAGGTCCTTTAGATTGGAAACTAAAGCCTCTTTCAGAATCATCTAGTTGGGTAGATGAGATCCCTAAATCAACGAGAATTCCATCTATTGAATCTTTCTTAACGTGATCTTTTAAATTGCTAAACCTATCACTTATCAAGGAGAATCTTTTATCACTCTTTAAATTTAATGGGACCTTATCTCTTACATTAACGTCTCTATCAATACCTATAAGTCTACCTTCATCTTGAAGTTCTTTTAATATTTCTTGAGAGTGTCCTCCTGCCCCAAAAGTACAATCAATATAAATGCCATTCTTATCGATAACCAGGTAGGTTAGAACTTCTTCAACCATTACAGCTTCATGCGTCTTATTAATCAAAAAGGTATCTCCTCTAAGCTTGTTGGTAAATCTGAAGACAGATCCTCTCCTTCTACCTGGAGCCCAATTTGTTTCTTTTCCCAATTTTCTAAACTCCAAAGTTCAAATTTAGAGCCCATCCCTACAAGCGCAACCTGCTCCTTTGCTTTTAAACCTGCAAAATCTCTTAGAATCTGTGGAATTAACAATGTCATTCTTTCAGAAACCTCAAATTCTGTGACGGAAGCATTTCCTAATATCTTCCATTGAATAGTTCTTACCTTCTGATTAAGGCCTCCTAAGGCTTCAAATTTAGCAGATATATCCTTCCATAACTTTCCTGGATATATCATAAGTGCAGGGTATTGAGGGTCTTTTGTTATAACTATACTGCCCTCACAATTTTGCCTCAACAGATCTCGATAACGAGCAGGGATAGCTATTCTTCCCTTAGTATCCAAGGTAAGCGCGCTGGATCCATAAATACCTAAACTCACTTTTATTATCCTTTTTTTAATAACCAATTAAAAAATATTGGTTCATTTTCTTCCACTTTAGAACACTTTTACACACTTTTTTGTTAATTACTAGGACTTGTTCCTATTTCGTTACACTCAGAAATAGAACATTATAAAAATTTTGAATTTAGGTATAAGAAAGGAGTGAGCTAACCGGTAAGCCGGGTTCTGTCTAGGATAATCATTCATCTAGGTTTTACGTCACCATAAAACTCAAGCAACCTACCCAGGTTCAGCCAGGACTGACTAAAGAACCTCTATTTGGTCTTGCTCCAGACGGGGTTTGCAATGCCGTAAAATGTTACCAATTACGCGGTGCGCTTTTACCGCACCTTTTCACCCTTACCTAACTAATAGGCGGTTTATTTTCTGCTGCACTTTCCGTAGACTCACGTCTCCCAGGTGTTACCTGGCATCTTGTCCAATGGAGCCCGGACTTTCCTCTCTTAAAAAGAGCGATTATCTAGTTAGCTCAGATAAATTATAACTTATCTAAAGAGAGAATCTCAATCGTATTTTATTAACTCTTTATAAAGAATATTCTTTTTAATATTTAATATTTTAGAGGCAAGGACCATGGCATCATTGTTAGGAAGGTGGTCAACTAGCAGGTGTAAGATTCTAGCTCCTTCTTCAGACAACTCGCTGTCGAAGTTCTGTTTTTTGCTAATTTCATCAAATACCAGAACAAATTCACCTTTTGATCCAAATTTAGAATTACTTAATTCATCAATAACCTCTTTAATTTCACCTCTATAAAAAGTTTCATACATTTTGCTTATTTCTCTAGCAATAAAGATATTCTTTTGAGGAGAATTTTCTGAAATATCTTCAAGAAGCTTTTTAATGCGCACACCGGACTCAAATAAGATCGATGTCTTTTGTTCTTTTACTAAATTTTTTATAAAGTTAAGTCTTTCGTTTTTCTTTCGTGGAGGAAATCCCATAAATATAAAATTATCAGAATTAAAACCTGAAACAGACAATGCAGATGTAACAGATGAAGGTCCTGGTAAAGGACTTATTTTTATACCAAGAGAAATAGCTTCTTTAACTAACAACAGTCCTGGATCTGATATTAATGGTGTGCCTGCATCACTAACAAGCGCCAAATCATTGCCGTCTTTCAATAAACCTATTAAATAATTAAGTTTTTTTCTCTCAGAAAACCTGTGGTATGAAGTTAGTTTTGTTTTAATTTGATGGTGATTAAAAAGAATTTTTGTTTTTCTTGTATCTTCAGCTGCGCAGATAAAAACTTCTGATAGAATCTTTAAAGCTCTTAAAGATATATCTTCAAGATTTCCTATAGGAGTTGCTACTATATAAAGAGTGCCTGATTTAGAATTCATGAGTTATGTTTAAACTTAAACAAAATATTATCTTATTTCTTTTATTTTTATGCTTATTAAGCTGTTCTTCTAATCCTGTATCACCAATTGATCCAAAAAAAAATATCTTCATTACAAAGCCTGAAGTTGCATTTAATATCAAAAACCTTCCAAAACAAATAAATGTATTTTATTTTAATTCAAATATTGACGCAGAAGATAGCTCACCTCTGCTTCAAGGCATTACAGATAATTACTATTATTACAAAGAAGAAATTGGGTATGCTCCAGAATTAAATTTTATTGATTTCTCTGATAATATTTATTGCATGGAAAATATGACTCTATTAAAAGAGTCATTCTCAATAGGCCTGCTTTTCAATCAAGATTACTCTCTGCTTGATAATAATTGCTACCAAAGGTTCCTAAAATTAAAAGGCCTTGTAGTCACAAAAAATAAAATCATGGGGGTTAAAGAACTAAAATTAAGAGAATTCAATATTAACAGAGAGGTGGATATAAAGAACTTACTCAATATTGCAAAGAATAACGGAGGCTTGAGAGCAATAATTATTGATGACTCTACAACAAAAGATAAGGCGTTGGTTGAGAAAATATGGAAGAACATGGATGGTGAAGTAGTCTCATCTGTCTCATCAGAGAAGAAAATAAGCAGTCAAAAGTTGCTCTCAGAAATTCTTCTAATGGAGCAAAGTAAAGTAAGAGGTAGAAAGATTTCTCGGATAATAGGCCTTCCAATTAAGACTGAACCTCGAAAACGAGAAGACATTGATTCTATATTCTTCTCTACATCTCTTTCAAATGCCAGGAGTCTCAAGCCAGCACTTGAATATAACTTTGCCGATAATATATCTGTGTATTTAATCCCAAGCTGGAGTGAAGATGAACACTTAACAGATAATGAGTTAGATTTAGAGAAAGTGATGATTAGTGAAATGCCCTTCCTACTTAATACAAATACAAGTTTTCAAAAAACTAATTCTAGAAATTTTGCAATTGGTTATGATGCTTATGAGTTAGTACTTTTATTGAATACTAGCTCCAGAAGAAATTTTAATTATTTTGGTTTAACAGGTCTTATAACCAACGAATACCCTTCAATTCAAAAAAAATCTCTGCATGCAAAAGTGATAAAAGGGAAATTAGAATATCAAGGTTACGACTACTAAGACCTCATGTCTCTCTCGAGTTCAGATAAACTTTCTATAAAGCACGGTCTAGTAAAAACTCTTTGCATATATGCATAAACAGGTTTAGTTTTAGTATCCTTTGGTAATTCAATACCTACTAAAGGCAAACGCCATAATATTGGCGCTATACAGCAGTCAACAAGACTAAAATCTTCTGACATGAAGAATGGCTTTTCTTTAAGAATTGGCGATAAGCCTAAGATTTTAGATTTAAACTCTTGTCTGGCTTTTTTTGATTGAGATTCTGTTAATTTTCCTCCCAGAAGGTCATCAAATATTTTACACCAATCTTTTTGAACTCTTTGAATAAAGAGTCTAATTTGCGCTCTTGAAACAGGGTAGACAGGCAATAAAGGTGGATGCGGAAAGCGTTCATCTAAATATTCCATCAGCACCACAGAATCATATAAACAGACATCTCTATCAACAAGCACTGGAAGTTCTCCATAAGGGCTTACTTCAAAAAGTTCACTACTTAAATCATCAATATCAGAATCAATGATTTCACCGGTGATACCTTTTTCAGCCATTACTATTCTCACTCTGTGGCAGTAATGATCCAAAGGGTCAGAAAAAAGGGCCATAGATGTTCTATTACTTAGTAGGGATGTCATAAAAACTCCTGATTGATTAGTGTAAGTCTTTTTTGAATTCCCTATAAAGCATAAAAGCTAATATAGTGAACATTATTAAATAAAGGATAACGTAAAAACCAACCGTTTCTCTCTCTACTTTTGCCGGATCAGTCATATAAGCCATGAAATTGGCAAGGTCTCTCATGCTTTCATCAAATTCTTCTTTTGTTACCTCTCCGGTACCTGCAACTATTTCTAAGAAACCACACTTCTCTATTGACAGAATCTTACCCGTTAGAGGGTCTTGTTTTAAACCTCCATTAGAAGCCTTAGAAGGAACTTCTCTGCAGACGCTCCGCTGCTCGCCCTGCATGTTAAACAAGACATTAGGCATGCCTACATTCTCATAGACCATGTTATTGACACCCAACGGTCTAGATTCATCTACATAAAAGCTTTTAAGGTAAGTGTAAATCCAATCTGGTCCTCTTAAACCAGCTTCGAGTGTTAAATCTGGCGGGGTATTTCCAAACCAAGCCTTCGCCTCTTTAGGTTCCATACCAATGGTAATTAAGTCTCCTAATTTTTGATCTCCAAAAATAAGGTTTTCTTTAAATAACTCAAGAGGAATATCCAGATCTTCCGCAACTCTTTTATATCTAGAATATTTAAGTGAGTGACAGCCCAAGCAATAGTTCATGTAGAGTTGAGCACCTCTTTGAAGAGATGCTATATCTGTAGCGTCAACCTTAGCATCATCACATGTTCCAATATGATCTAAATCATCGCCAATGTAATTACCACATGGAGCTGAACTTTCAGCAACAAAATTAGCTGAAAACAATAACAAAACAAGAGTTAGAAGTCTCATGATAGAGTTACTCTTTCAGGAACGGGTTTGCATTTTTCATACTTTGAGTAAATTGGCATTAACAAGAAATAAGCAAAGTAAGTAAAAGTAAAAAACTGTGCCAATACAGTTCTAATTGGGCTTGGAGCTACAGAGCCTAAATATCCTAAAACAAAAAAACTTAAAACGAATAATGCTAAGAAGAATCTACTATAGACTCCCTTGTAGCGTATTGACTTCACTGGACTCCTATCAAGCCAAGGTAAAGCAACAAAAATAGCTATTCCCGCTGCCATTACCACAAAGCCTAAGAATTTAGCTGATAAACCAAAGAGAGGAAAGGTTATTGCTCTAAGCATTGCATAGTAAGGCGTGTAGTACCATGAAGGAACTATGTGATCTGGTGTTTTTAGATTATCAGCTGGTTCATAGTTAACATATTCTATGACGTATCCTCCACCATCAGGATAAAAGAACATGATGAAACAAAAGAAGATTAAGAATACACCAATTGCATAGAGATCATGCATGATGTCGTAAGGAAAGAAAGGTTTGGTATCTAGAGGCACTCCATCTTCATCTTTAAATTTCTTAACATCAACTCCATCTGGATTATTAGAACCTACTTCGTGTAATGCAAGAATATGAACAAAAATGACTGCTATTAGAGCTAGAGGAAGTAAAACTACATGCAAAGCAAATAATCTAGTTAGGGTAATACCAGAAATTAAATAGTCACCTCTGATCCATGTTAATAACTCTTCTCCAATAAAAGGAATAGAGCCAAATAGTGACATGATTACTTGTGCTGCCCAGAAAGACATTTGACCCCATGGCAAAACATACCCTGTAAAACCAAGAGCGCATAACAGAAGGTAGGTAAACCAGCCTACTACCCATAATAATTCTCTAGGTTTTTGGTAGGAACCGTACATCATTCCTCTAAACATATGCAGATAAATCAGAGCGAAAAAAGCTGAAGCTCCTGTAGTATGCATGTAACGAATCATCCAGCCGTACTGAACATCTCTCATGATGTACTGAATAGATGCAAAAGCACCTTCTGCTGTTGGCTCATAGTTCATTAAAAGCCAAATACCAGAGAGCAACTGTATAACCAGAACCACTATTAACAAGAATCCGGCTAAGTACCAGATATTCATGTTTATAGGCGCAGGGTATTTAGTTAGATGTCTTTCAATTGTTGCAGTTATAGGCAATCTTTCATCAAACCAACTCATTATCTTAGTTACCATTAAACAGCACCTCCATCTTCTCCAATGATAAGAATGTCTTCACTTTGAAAGTAATGAGGAGGTATAGGTAGATTTGTTGGAGCAGGAACACCTGCATAAACTCTACCAACCAAATCAAATTTAGAACCATGACAAGGACAGAAGAAACCCCCCTGCCAATCAGAATCAAAATCCGTAGCGCCTAATTCAGGGTAAAACTTTGGAGCACAAGATAAGTGTGTACACACTGCAGTAAGCACTGATATACCTTTCTTTCGTGATCTCAATTCATTTCTTGCGTAATCAGGTTGTTGATCTTCCAGAGAGTCTGGATCCGAAAGTCTTGATAAATTCTTGTCAAGAACTGACATAGATTCTTGAGTGTGTTTTACAACATAAACTGGGACCCCTCTCCATTCTACTATCATCATCTCACCGGGGAGTAACTTACTAAGATCTGCTCTCGCAGGTGCCCCTGCAGCCTCTGCTTTAGCACTTGGATTCCATGAACCTATGAAAGGCACCACCGCTCCTGCAACTGCACCTGCACCTACAACGGAGGTTGCATTAATTAGAAATTTTCTTCGGCCAGGGTTAGAAGGGGCTTTAGGCTGAACCATTTAATTTTATCTTTTACTGAATTGTTTAGATTTTCTCGCCTTAACTAAACCAACTTTCTTTCTCTCTACTTTTCTTGAATCTCTAGTAAGAAAACCTTCTTTCTTCAAGGCAGGTTTAAGATTTTCATCATATTTTACTAAAGCCCTTGCTATTCCTAAACGAATCGCACCGGCCTGACCAAAGCTACCTCCTCCGGCAACTGTAGCCTTTATATTAAAACCATCTAACATCTCGACAGTTTCTAATGGCTGTTTTACTACCATTTGAGCAACCTCTCTTCCAAAATATTCTTCAAGCTTCTTTTTGTTTACAATTATTGAACCAGTACCTTTTTCTAAAAAGACCCTAGCTGTTGAAGTTTTTCTTCTTCCTACTGTTAAAATTTGATCCAATTTATTTACCTTATATATCTAATAGTTGTGGGTTTTGCGCTTGATGAGGATGAACATCATCAGCATATATCTTCAATTTTTTTATCATCTGTCTTCCAAGTTTATTTTTTGGGAGCATTCCTTTAACTGCAGCTCTTATAACATCTTCAGGAGAAGAGGCTAAAAGCTCCTTTAAGGGTTTTGACTTAATGCCTCCAGGATAACCTGAATGCCTATAATACATCTTCTGAGTCAATTTTTTTCCAGTTACATGAATATCTTTTGCATTTACTACGACAATAAAATCACCGAGGTCAGCGTTTGAGGAATATTCTGGTTTATGTTTACCACGTAATCGGAATGCAAGCTTTGTAGCAAGCCTACCCAGCGTCTGTTCCTTGGCATCAACCATGATCCAAGACTCTTCAATATCTGACTGTTTAAAACTTTGTGTATTCATTAAGGAATTGCCTGTAATTGTAGCGCGCGCATTTTAATCTACTACATGGGTTGTATTCAACTAGAACTTCACTTTAATTGTGTTATTTTTTAAATTGAGTTTAAGGAAATTTCTCTTTGTTCTTTTATAATTTTTACATTAGTCTTACTTTAATGAAGTTTTTTACATCAAAATTGAGCTACCAAATCTTGTCAGCATTCTTGATTGGGTGTTTTATAGGGTTGATTAGCTTATATATCTTTGATTCTAGTAATTCATATACTGTTGTTGAAGGATCGAATGATATCAATAACAATAGTTATAACTCTGCAGTAAAAAAAGCTGCTCCTGCTGTAGTAAATATTTATACAGAACAAATTACACCATCTCTTACAAAAGATAGATCTAGAAGAAATAATTCTATTTTCGGTAAGAATATCTCAAAAAAGTCTTCTAGCTTAGGTTCTGGGGTGATATTCAGTTCAAATGGATATATTCTTACCAATCAACATGTTATTGGAAATGAAGCATCAAATATTACAATAGAACTCTTAGATGGCAGCAAGACTCAAGCAAGGGTAGTGGGAATTGATAGAGAAACAGACCTTGCGGTTCTTAAAATTGAACCAGAAAATATAGACCTCCCTGCAATAGAGATTGGTAATTCTGATGCTTTATTAATTGGTGACATAGTTCTTGCTGTTGGCAACCCCTACGGGTTGGGTCAATCTGTAAGCATGGGAATAATTAGTGCCACTGGAAGAGAGTTTAATAACCCTTACTCAAACTACTTACAAACTGATGCTTCAATTAACAAAGGAAACTCTGGGGGAGCCCTCATAGATACACAGGGTAAATTGATTGGTATTAATACTCTCATAAGATCTTCTTCCGGAGGTTCTGAAGGAATTGGACTGGCCATCCCTTCTGTTACCGTGCTTCAAATTATTAATGACCTAATACAATTCGGGGAAGTAAAAAGGGGGTGGCTTGGCTTTTCAATAGATAGAAAGCAACTTGTTCAAAAAAATATACTGGTGATAGAACAAATCGTAGAAAACGGTCCTGCAAACAAGGGTGGTATTAAAGCTAAAGACAGAATAATTAAGATTAATGATGCAGAGGCTAGTTATAGTGAATTATTTAAAGAATTTGCTAGATTAAAACCTGGAAATATTATTAATTTATCTTTACTAAGACAAGATGAAGTAGTGAATATAGAGTTGATTGCGGAATCTAATTCTAATAAAGACTAATCTTTCTTTTTTCTTATCTCCGCTGAAATAGCATGGGCTGTTAAACCTTCGGCCCTAGCAAGAATAGATGTGTTCTTTACAAGTTCGTCATACTCCTGAAGTTTAGAGCTCTCACCAAGGTTAATGAAACTAGAGTGAACTATAAAATCTTCAACAGATAAAGGAGAGCTGAAAACTGAAGAACCGTTAGTAGGCAGAATATGACTAGGTCCAAGAACATAATCTGACAGAGCATTAGCCGAATCTTTTCCAGAAAGAATTAACCCCGCATTAATTATACTTCTTGAATCTTTCAAGGGATTTTCAGTAACTATATGAACATGCTCAGGAGCAATCTGATTAACAAGACTTATAGCTTGCTCAGTGTCCTCTGCCAATATAACAACCCCTCTGTTTCTTAAAGATTTTTGGATAATATTGGACCTGGAAAGTAATGGAACTTCTTTTTTAATCAAGCTCTTAACCTCATTAATCAGTTCTTGTGAAGTTGAAACCAAGATTGAAGAAGCCATTTCATCATGCTCAGCTTGTGCCATTAAATCCCAAGATATAGTTATTGGATCAGAGAGAGAATCAGCCAGTACCGTTAATTCAGAAGGACCTGCTATTGAATCTATACCCACTTCTCCGTACAACTGTCTTTTCGCTTCAGCGACAAATTGGTTTCCTGGGCCTATAATTTTTTGTACTTTAGGTATTGATTCTGTGCCCAAGGCAAAAGCTGCAATTGCTTGAGCACCTCCTATAGAATAAACACATTCAATTCCCGCAACATAAGCTGCCGCTATTGTAAGGTCATTTATAGAACCATGAGGAAAAGGTGTTGTAAGAAAAATCTTTTCAACACCAGCTGATATAGCAGGTCCTGCTGCCATTAGAACAGTTGAAGGGTAAGAGGCCTTCCCTCCTGGTACATACATTGCCACTCTTTCAAGAGACCTTGATCTTCTCCCAATAGGACCTTTAGAAGAATTTAGGTTAGTGCTAGAGACCTGATCTTTATGAAAATCTAATACCCTCTCAAAGGAGTAATACATAGCATCAACAATTTTTTTATCAACGCGGTTTAGGCTTGAAGCAATAACCTCTTTAGAGACCTTTAAATCATCAATTGTTAGGACCCCTCTATAATCAAATTTATTTGTAGTGTTTATAACTGCTTGGTCTCCTTCATTTCTCACTGACTCAATAATTTGATGCACATCATCTTTTACAGAATTGTTAAGGGAATTCTTGTTTTGCAAGAAGGCGTTAAATTTTTCTTTAAAACCTCTATCTTTACTTTTTAAGCTTAATCCAAACACAAATAATTCCTAAGATACTAGAATTGAATGTATTTCTTTTATCAATTCATTCTTTGTTTTTAATGCAGCTTTATTGACTATCATTCTCGAAGATATGTCTCGAATTATTTCTATTTCTTCTAAGCCATTTTCTTTTAACGTCTTACCGGAATCAACTAAATCAACAATTGCTTCGGATAGGCCTATTAACGGTGCGATTTCCTGTGAGCCATGCAGATAAACTATTTCGGCTTGGATGCCTAATGATTCAAGGTATTTTTCTGCAGTTTCCGGATATTTGGTGGCTACTTTTAATCTTTTTTTACCTTCAATCATTTCTTTTTTTCCGGCAAGAGAGATCCTACATTTTCCTATATTTAAGTCTTCTAATTCTATAAATTCTTCAGAACTTTTCTCTAAAAGAATATCTTTCCCAACAACACCGACATGTGCTGCTCCTGAGGTAACATAAGTTGGAACATCCCAGCCCCTGATAAGCAAAACTTTAACTTCAGGCGTTGCAGTATCTAAAAGGATCTTTCTTGTTTCCTTTGGATCGTCTAAAAGTTTAAATCTACTAGTCTGAATTAAAGGCAGGCAGTCTTCTAATACCCTTCCCTTAGGGAGAGCAACTATTAAATTATCTTGAGTTGAAATCATCGGCAATCAGGAAATTCTTTCAATGTCTGCTCCAAGCAGTTTAAGTTTCTCTTCGATGCGCTCATAACCTCTATCTATATGATAAATTCTATCAATAATTGTTTCACCTGAAGCTACTAAACCAGCCAAGACTAAACTGGCCGAAGCCCTTAAATCTGTTGCCATAACAGGAGCTCCTACCAAGAAATCAGTACCTTCAATAAAAGCTGTATTTCCCTTTAAAGAAATTTGACCTCCCATTCGAGCGATTTCTTGAACATGCATAAATCTATTCTCAAATATAGTTTCTGTCACCGTTGCATTGCCATCAGCAATAGAATTTAGAGCTACAAATTGAGCTTGCATATCTGTTGGAAAAGAAGGATAAGGACCTGTTGTCAAACTAACAGATAAAGGTCTGTCTTGATTCATCTCAATAGAGACCCAATCCTCCCCAGTCGAGAGTACAGCCCCTGTTTTCTCCAGTTTATCTATTACTGAAGAAAATGATCTTGCATCAGAGGACTTAATCTTAACCTTCCCTCCGGTCATGGCTACAGCTGTAAGGTATGTAGCAACCTCTACTCTGTCAGGCATAACTGAGAATTCACACCCAGAAAGAGATTTAACTCCTTCTATAGAAATAATATCAGTTCCTTCTCCTGAAATAATTGCCCCCATTTTTCGTAAACAATTAGCCAAGTCAACCACTTCAGGCTCTCTTGCTGCATTCTCAATAGTTGTAACTCCATCAGCTAAAACTGCAGCCATCATCACGTTTTCAGTAGCCGTTACACTTACAGGGTCAAAAACAATTTTTGCGCCCTTTAACCTACCTTCAGAAGAAGCTTTAATGTAACCTTCTTCAAGCACGATTTCAGCACCCATAGACCTCATGGCATCTACATGTAAATTAACTGGCCTACTTCCAATAGCACAACCCCCAGGAAGGGCAACTACGGCTTTTGAAAATTTTGACAGCAATGGGCCTAAAACAAGAATTGATGCTCTCATCGTCTTTACCAGCTCATATCTAGCATTGAGATTATTGATTGTTGAGGCATCTACTTCAACTTCGCCTGTATCCGAGAGGGTAATATCTAAACCCATTGATCCCAATAATTCGATCATTGTTGTTACGTCATTCAGGTGTGGTAGATTTCCTACTTTAAGAGGGGTATCTGCTAACAAAGAAGCTGCGAGGATAGGTAGAGCAGAATTCTTGGCTCCTGAAGCATAAATTTCACCTTCTAATTTATTTCCACCTTTAATAAGAAGCTTATCCATAATTACAAAGATGTCTCCCATTTTTTTATTACAAGATCTATATCAGAAGAATTCTTTTCCATTAAAGAGTAGAACTGATTCCTAAAAGTTCTACCTAAATCTATTCCAGCTATATAAATATTTATAATTTTCCAATCTGAATTGTTATCTAAGTACATACTGTAAATACCTTTATATTTTTTAGTGGATGTACGAATCTCAATATGGACTCTTGCTCTATCAGGTCTTTTAGAAACTTTTTCAGGCGGCAGCACTATAATTTTTTCATTTTGAAATTCAACAAGAGTCTTAGAATAAGTATTTAAAAGACTAGATCTAAAAGCCTCACTAAACCTATTTCTTTGT
>CAJJAM010000035.1 GCA_905182235.1 SAR86 cluster bacterium SAR86B
TGCGGACACTCTTCTTTTATGAGTGATTTCAGAAAGAGGATTATTTTGATCCATGAATTGAGACAATTGACTAGAGCCAAAAAACTCTTTAACTGCTGCAGAAACAGGCTTTGCATTAATTAAATCTTGCGGGCCCAACTCATCAGTTTCAGCAGTTGCTAGTCGTTCTCTAACTGCCCTTTCTACTCTAACTAAACCAATTCTGTATTGATTTGAAATCATTTCTCCGACAGACCTTATTCTCCTATTTCCTAAATGATCAATATCATCCACCTGTCCTTTACCATTACGGATTGATACAAGGGTTTTTAATGTGCTGAGAATATCTTCATGTTCTAAAATGCTACTGCCGTGCAGTACTTCATGACCCAACCTTTTATTGAACTTCATTCTTCCAACGGCAGACAGGTCATACCTTTCGGGGTTAAAAAACAAGTTGGTAAACAAAGTAGTTGCAGCCTCTTTTGTTGGTGGCTCTCCTGGTCGCATCATTCTGTAGATTTCTACAAGAGCCTCAATTTCATTAGTAGTGGCATCAGCTCTCAATGTATCGGCCATATAGGGCCCTGCTTCAATATCATTTATGTACAGAGTTTGTATTTCAGTAAGATTTTGTGATTCTAAAATCTCCATAGATTCTTCATCTATTAAAGCATTTGCTTCTAGTACTATCTCACCGGTAGCCTTATCTAACAGGTCTTTAGCCAGAACTTGACCAAACATAGCCTCGCTAGGTAAATCTAAAGTTTTTAACTTTGCGCTTTCTATTTTTCTAATATGCCTTGCACTTATCCTCTCACCTTTTTTAAGTATTAGTTCACCTTTAGCAGTTATATCTACAGGTGCTATTTTTCCCATTAACCTTCTTGGGATTACTTGCAGTTGAAATATTCCATCTTTTTTAACTTTATAGTTCTCTGTTTCATAGAATTTTTCTAGTATCTCTTGGTTTGTTAACTTGAGAGCCTTAAGAAGTATAGTAGCAAGCAGCTTTCTTCTTCTATCTATTCTTACGTAAACAAGGTCTTTCGCATCAAACTCAAAATCCAACCATGAACCTCTGTAAGGTATAACTCTTGCGCCGTATAAAACCTTGCCTGAAGAGTGACTTTTGCCTTTATCGTGATCAAAAAATAAGCCAGGAGATCTGTGAAGCTGAGACACCACGACTCTTTCTGTGCCATTAATAATAAAGGTTCCATGCTCAGTCATAAGAGGGACAGTTCCCATATAAACACTTTGTGATTTTCCTTCTTTTAATTTCCCTGTATCTTTATCTATAAAGAAAAGGTCACAATTGATATGCAAAGGGATGTCGTATGTAATACCTTTAAGCTTACATTCTCGTTCATTAAAAACTGGCTCACCTAAGTCATAGCCAGAAAACTCCATTCTGGCAAATCCATTATGGCTTTCGATAGGAAAAATTGAGTTTAAGACTTGTTCTAAGCCCTGATTAGCTCTTTTATCAGAGTCAATATCGCGTTGCAAAAAAGCATCATACGACTGAACCTGAGTTGCCAATAAATTTGGTAACTCCATAACGCTGGAGATTTTCTCAAAACTCCTTCTAACTCTTTTCTTCTCAGTGTATGAAAAACTCATAAATGCCCCTATCTAAAATTTAAAACAAACGGACCGGATTATGTTGAAACTATTTAAGCTCTGCTTTAGCTCCAGCATCTTCAAGCTGCTTAAGATATTCTTCTGCTTCAGCTTTAACCACGCCTTCTTTGATTACAGAAGGTGCAGTATCAACCAGTCCTTTAGCATCTTTTAGACCTAAGCCAGTAATAGCCCTAACCGCTTTAATCACATCTACTTTCTTATCTCCAACTTCTGCTAGATGAACGTCGACCGGTGCATCATCTTCTTCTGCGCCCGCATCGCCACCGCCATCAGCAGCAGGTGCAGCAGCTGCAGCAGCAGGTGCAGCAGCAGTAACGCCAAATTTTTCTTCCATCGCTTCGATAAGATCGACTACGTCGATAACGCTCATTTCTGCTATTGCTTCTAATATCTCTTCTTTACTTAGTGCCATGATTTATTCTCCAATAAATTATTTAGTTTAAAAATTAAGATTCTGCCTGCTGTTTTTGCTCTTTAACCGCCTGCAAAGTTCTCACTAACTTTGAAGGAACTTGGTTAAGAATAGAAACAAACTTACTCATAGGTGCGTTCAACAACCCAGCTAACTGAGCTAAAGCTTCATCTCTACTAGGCATATTTGCGATAGCAGATAACTTAGAAAGTTCTAATAAAGAATCGCCTAATGACAAACCCTTTACCTGAAAGTTCTTATTTACTTTAGTGAAGTTGTTAACTAATTTTGCTGCACTTGTTGGATCCTCTAAAGAGAATGCAAGCATAGTGGGCCCTACTAATAAGTCTTCAAAACAAGAAAATTTAGTTTCACTTAAAGCTCTTTTAGCAAGAGTGTTACGAATAACTTTTAAGTGAACAGCTGACGCCCTGGCTTCTGCTCTTAGCTGAGTTAACTCAGCCACAGATGTACCGTGATAGTCGGCAGCAACTGCAGATACAGCTTTATTGGCTATATCTTGAAGTTCTTCAACTGCAATCTTCTTATCATCAATGCGCATTGGCATCTTCTTATCCTCCTAATACCAAACTTACGTTCAGTATATTTTTGGAACGCAAATCAAAATGATTGATTGCACTCCATCTACGTAGGTTAATAGTATTAAGTGAGAACAAATTTCTCACACCTACGGTCTTCGATGAATACGACAGAGTCGTACCATACTGAAGAAACCTTCCTATCTTTTTCAATGTCTAATTAGATATTTAGAGAAGATAGATCTATCTCTACACCCGCTCCCATAGTGGAAGAAAGTGTAATTTTTTTTATGAAAACTCCTTTTGCAGAAGGTGGCTTATTTCTCTTTAAATCCTCCAAAAGAGTTTCAAGATTCTGTTTAATTTGATCAGGGGTATACGTTATATCGCCTATTCTCCCATGGACTATTGCACCTTTATCAGACCTGTAACGAATCTGGCCTGATTTTGCATTCTTTACTGCTGTTGCAACATCCTTAGTAACTGTTCCTGTTTTAGGGTTTGGCATAGTACCTTTTGGTCCCAAAATCTTTCCTAGCGGGCTTACAATCTTCATCGTATCTGGAGTTGCTATTACCACGTCGTAATCTACATCTCCTCCTTTCATAGCCTCTGCTAAATCTTCCATGCCTACTACATCAGCACCTGCCTCTTTGGCCGCGGTTGCCATGTCTCCTTCAACAAAAACGGCTACTTTGCATGGTTTTCCTGAACCTGCTGGTAACAACGTTGCCCCTCTCATATTTTGGTCAGATTTTGAAGGGTCGATACCTAAATTAATAGCTGTATCAATGGCTTCATTAAATTTAACTTTAGGAGAAGATTGAAAGAAATCAATAGCTTCTGATATTTGATATTTTCTTTGCTCCAATGTAGCAATATTTTCTTGTCTTTTGCTCATTACCCTTCTACCTCTATTCCTGCGCTTCTTGCACTGCCTGATAAAGTTCTCACAGCTGCATCCATATCAGCTGCCGTCAGATCAGGATCTTTAATTTTTGCTATTTCTTCCAGTTGAGATCTTTTTACTGTTCCAACTTTTAAGCTGTTTGGAGTTCCACTACCTTTTGGTATACCTGCAGCTTTCTTTAAGAGAACCGCAGCTGGTGTCGTCTTGATGATAAAATCAAAACTCTTGTCTTCGTAAACAGTGATTACAACCGGACAAGGCATTCCTTGTTCCATTTCTTTTGTCCTTGCGTTGAATGCATTACAAAAGTCCATCAAAGCTAAACCATGCTGACCTAAAGCTGGGCCAACAGGAGGACTGGGAGAAGCTGCACCGGCAGGAACTTGAAGTTTTATATAAGTAGTAATTGCTTTTGCCATTATCCTTTCTCTATCTGATTAAATTGAAGTTCTACTGGCGTGGAGCGACCAAAAATTAGAACAGCAACTCGAACTTTGCTTTTTTCGTAATTTACTTCTTCTACAACCCCGCTAAAATCATTAAAAGGTCCGTCGACCACTCTTACCATTTCTCCTGGTTCAAAAGAAATTTTAGGTTTAGTTATATCCGAACCTTGCTCTAGTTGTTGCATGATACCTTCAGCCTCTTTGTCAGAAAGAGGGGATGGCTTGTCTTTGGTTCCACCTATAAAACCCATCACCCTCGGTGTGTCTTTTACTAAGTGCCAGCTGTCATCATTTAATTCCATGCTCACTAATACATATCCAGGGAAGAATTTTCTCTGTGTCTTTCTTTCTTGACCGCCTTTCATTTCAACAACTTCTTCGGAGGGAACCATTATTTCTCCAAATAGCTCTTCCATGCCCAATCTTTCTATTCTTTCCAATAGAGCTTCGCGGACTTTATTCTCATATCCTGAATAAGCATGAACTACGTACCACTGTTTATTCATTATTAACCTAATATTTGAGCCGTGGCCCAACCAAATAAAGAATCAAGACCCCATAAAACTAAAGCTGCAATGGTAATTGCAACTAACACGATCAAAGTAGTTTGAATGAGCTCTACTCTTGTAGGCCATACAACTCTTCGTATTTCTGTTCGAGACTCAAGGACTATTTTTAATGTCTCTCTGCCTTCAAGTGTTGTTGCTGCTACAAAAAGGCCTAATCCAGAAACTATTATTACACCTATGACCCTATATAATAGTGGCTCTTCTACAAAAGCAGAATTTCCGTACACAGCAATGCCTATAAGGGCAATACCCACAAACCAACGGATATAATTCTGCATATTTATATTCTTAATTTCCATTAAAATAAAAAGGCTTCAAAGCGGTCCAAGTGGCAGGCCAGGAGGGAATCGAACCCCCAACCTATGGTTTTGGAGACCATCGCTCTGCCAATTGAGCTACTGGCCTATTCTATAATTTTCGTTACAACTCCTGAACCAACAGTTCTTCCACCTTCTCTGATAGCAAACTTCATGCCGTCTTCCATTGCAACAGGAGAAATTAATTCAACTGTCATATCAATATTATCTCCAGGCATTACCATTTCTACTCCCTCAGGTAACTCTACTGCACCAGTTACATCTGTTGTTCTGACGTAGAATTGTGGTCTGTAGCCTTTAAAGAATGGAGTATGTCTTCCACCTTCTTCTTTTGAAAGCACATAAACAGTAGCTTCAAATTTAGTATGCGGATTAATAGCACCTGGCTTAGTTAAAACTTGTCCTCTTTCTACTTCGTCTCTTTGAGTTCCTCTTAGTAAAATACCAACGTTTTCGCCTGCTTTCCCTTCATCAAGAAGCTTCCTGAACATCTCAACTCCAGTACAAACTGTCTTTTGAGTATCTCTTATGCCTACGATTTCAATCTCTTCATTGACTTTGATTTCACCTCTTTCAATTCTTCCTGTTACCACAGTTCCTCTGCCTTGAATGGTAAATATATCTTCAATTGGCATCAAGAAAGGCTTATCAAGGTCTCTTTCAGGCATAGGTATAAAAGAATCCAGGGCTGCTACTAATTCAGTTATTTTAGCCGTATATTCAGCATCACCTTCCAGCGCTTTAAGGGCAGAACCAACAATTACCGGAGTATCATCTCCAGGGAAGCCGTATTCGGAAAGGAGTTCTCTAACTTCCATTTCTACTAATTCTATAAGCTCATCGTCATCAACCATGTCAGCTTTATTAAGAAAAACAACAATGTGATTCACTCCCACCTGATTAGCTAATAGAATGTGCTCTCTTGTTTGAGGCATAGGCCCGTCAGCTGCGTTGACCACCAATATAGCTCCATCCATTTGAGCAGCTCCCGTGATCATATTCTTAATATAATCAGCGTGGCCTGGGCAATCTACGTGAGCATAGTGACGCTCTACTGAATCGTACTCTACGTGCGAAGTAGAGATAGTAATTCCACGTTCCTTTTCTTCTGGAGCATTGTCAATACCATCAAAGGCAATTGCATCTCCACCTAATGCTTCAGCTTGAACTTTCGTTATAGCTGCTGTTAGTGTTGTTTTACCGTGATCAACGTGACCAATTGTTCCTACGTTGACATGAGGTTTAATCCTCTCAAATTTTTCTTTAGCCATTTCTTTTTCCTAAATATAAAAAATATTATTACTTTGGAGCTCATAACCGGAGTTGAACCGGTGACCTCTTCCTTACCAAGGAAGTGCTCTACCACCTGAGCTATATGAGCAAAAAACCAGGTTTTTACTAACTCTTAGGGGTAAAAAAATCTTGATCATAAGGAACATAAGCTATTAACTTTTGTTAACTTATATGACTAAACCTGCCTACTACCCAAAGCTCGGTGCGCAATTAAAGTATTTTTACCCCACGATTGCAAGCATTTTTAAGACTTTTAGGTTATTTTTAGTATTACGCCTAAGGATAATTTTCAAGATGGTGGAGGAGGCTGGATTCGAACCAACGTACTCAGAGAGAACAGATTTACAGTCTGCCGCCTTTAACCGCTCGGCCACTCCTCCTGAACCTTGAAATAGCGCGCAATTTTGTAGTTGCAAGTGAAGCTTGTCAACTTAATTTCAATAATTTGGTAATCTAATAGTAATTATGATTAAAAAAGACGGTTTACTTTGTAAGAAAGAGATTATAAATAGCTTAAGAGAAGATGCCCTAGAGCTTTTAAGCAAAATTGAAATTAAAGAACAAACAAACTCCACGAATGATGATGCCAGGGAAAGTCTTAAAAATTCATCTAATATCTTGTCAGCTCATTTTGCAGAACAGCAAAGTGCCGGCAGAGGAAGGAACAGTCGAAAATGGATAAGCCCTTTCGGAAAAAACATCTACCTTTCTTTAGCTTGGCAATCGGATTTAAGTTTTGCTGATATTGAAGGTCTAAGCTTAGCGATAGGAGTTGAAATAGCTGAATCATTAAAAAATAATACAGATGAAGTCATTGAGATTAAGTGGCCAAACGACTTATTAATTAATCAAAAAAAGTTAGGAGGCATCTTAATAGAAACTTCCAGCGGTAAAAAAGGTAATTTGGAAATAATTATAGGTATTGGTATTAACGTTTTCATGAAAAATGAAGATGCTATAGAGATAGATCAAGATTGGACGAGCTTAGAAAATTACAAGAATAGAAGTCTTGATAGAAACTTAATAGCTGCAAACCTTTTAAATAACTTAGTTCAACTTACAACAAAATTTAAAACTGTTGGTTTTGGCGGTTACAAAGAAGCCTTTGAAAATAGGAACGTATTAATAAATAAAGACTGTGAGGTTTTGGCAAACGGTATAGTTGATTACCGCGGTTCAGTTGTCGGCATTAATGATAAAGGTGAGCTGCTAATAAAAAGAAATAATGAAATTATTAATCTTCGTTATGGCGAAGTTTCAATAAGAGAATTATAATGCGCGCGCGCTGGCGTAGCTCAGTTGGTAGAGCAGCTGATTTGTAATCAGCAGGTCGACCGTTCAAATCGGTTCGCCAGCTCCAGATAAAACCCTTACAGGGCAAGCTTTTTTAGTTTATTTTGTAAGGGTTATTCTCTATCTAACCTTTGGTAATCATCATCTTCTTCTTGCCTTTTGAGCTCTTCCAATTCATCAGATTCATCATGTTCTGTAGGATGAAAAATTTCTTCTTCGTAATTTGGATCTGTTGGTTTTTTTAGCCAATCTAATATCTTTTTTAGTAATTTCTTAATCAATTCTAATGCTAACCTCCCTGATGCCCTCCTAATTATTATTTAACACAAATTTAGTATATCAGAACAAAATATTGTATGAATTTTAAACAGTTAGAGATCTATAAAGGTGCTAAGCAGGTATTAGAAGAATCAGGCCTATCGCACGGAAATGACTTTCTTAAGAGCTCTTCATTATTCAAATTATCTAAATATTTCTCGACACTCATCATGTCGCTAAATCTTTTACCACAATCCAACATTCTATTATTTCTCTCTTCTAAGATTAGCTTATAAACTCTTATTTTATTTTCTCTGATTAATTTGTTAAAAAGTTGATCGCTCTCTGGAAAGCATAAAGTGTAATCATCAAGATTTTTGCCAACAAAAAATTTAGGAATCTGAACGTTCGAACAAGCTATGAAAAAAAGGAACAGGAAAACGGAGAAAATTTTCACTAGACTGCTTTCATAAACCTGGCATTTAGATGAAGATAGGAATTCTCGTTAGGGTGTTTTGACCATATCTCTTTCCATTCTGGATTTTCTAGAAAAGCTGCAAATTCTGCGTCTCGCACTTCTTTGCTTGGCCATCTGATTATCCAACACACATTTGGCTGGCCATTAGGAGAAACTATAGGGGAAGAGCCTTCAACTTCTGATTCCAGTCCTTCGTCGAGCCAAAAATCTATGACGTCTAAATTCTTCTTTAGCCATGGGCCTGCTAGATTTTTTGCCCACTCCTTATAAGCATCAAACCACTCCGGATCAATCGTATAATCGCGTATTTCGACAATTGCATTAGACATATTCTTTCCTTTTTAGTTATCTGAGCTCGGTCTAGAAGAAACCTCTTGGTGCCACCTATGCAAGCTTTTTAATTCATTGTCCGGTTTTAAATCTACCATTCTTGATGCAAAATCAATAGCAGATAATAAAGTTATATCAGCGATTGTGTATCTATCTCCAGCCACAAATTTTGAAGAAGAAAACTCTCTGTCTAAGCGCTTATAAAAGGAATTTACATTTTTATCACTTGCTAATTTAGCCGCAGGTATTTGTTCAAAAATACCCATTCTCCCAACGATAGGTCCATTGACCCAAGATGTTCCTATCTGGGTCCAGAGTTCTAATTCAATGTGCCTGTTTCTGCTTTCTACAAAAGCAAGTTCAAAAGGATCTTTTCCAAAAAGATTAGGCTCTGGTTCCACACTTTCTAAATAACGACAAATTGCCACAGACTCAGAGATGCATCTTCCATCGTCTAATTCAAGGACAGGGATCTTTCCACTGGGGTTCTTTTTAAGGAATTCCTCTGACTTGTGTTCTCTTTTAGACATGTCGCAATTAACTAACTCTAGATCAATGCCTTTTTCAGCTGCGAAGATTTTTACGCGCCTTGGGTTGGGCGCACTTGGGAAGTCATATAATTTCATTTTTTAAGAAATTGCTGGTGCATCTGTTCCTAAAAACTCATCCCTAAGAGTTCTCTTCAAAACCTTACCCGTTGCATTTCTCGGTAAAGCTTCTATAAATTCAACTGATTGAGGAACCTTAAACTTTGCTAAATTCTCTAAACAATGTGAAATGATATCTTTTTCTTCTAATACTTCTCCTGCTTTTAAAACCAAAATAGCCTTTCCTGTCTCTCCCCATCTTTCATCGGGCACTCCTATAATGGCGGCCTCTGCTATTTGTGGGAGCTGGTAAAGAACATTCTCTACCTCCGCAGGGTAGACGTTTTCACCGCCTGAGATATACATATCCTTCCAGCGATCTACAATATAAATAAAGCCTTCGTCATCAACTCTTGCAGCGTCTCCGGTTTTAAGCCAGTCGCCCTCAAACGAATCTCTGGTTGCTTCAGGTTTGTTCCAATAACCCGGGGTTATGTTAGGACCTCTAATGTAGAGTTCTCCAACCTCTCCCCAAGGTAACTCTTTCCCTTCATCATCAACGACTTTTACTTCAGTGTGAAGTAGTGGCTTGCCAGCTGCACCTAGTTTTCTCTCTGCATCGGCAGCATCAAGTCCTATTCCTCCTGGACTTGTTTCGGTCATGCCCCAACCTTGAGTCATAGAGACACCTCGATCTGACCATGTTCTCAGAATTGCTTCGGCACATGGTGCTCCCCCAATGCCTGCAACTTTTAATCTGGATAAATCAGTTTTATCAAAGTCAGGATGATTCATCATGAATTGATATGGTGCTGGAACAGCAAAAAAGTGAGTTACTCCGCATTCACTGTTTCCAATGATTGACAAAGCTAATCCTGGTTCAAATTCTTTAATGAGAATTATTTCACCTCCGGCATGAAGTACAGGGTTGGCGTAACAGTTCATTCCTCCAGTATGAAATAAAGGAAGAACAACCAGCTGAACGCTTTCTGAAGTAACAAAAACAGGAGAAGCCAAATTAATGCAATTATAAAGTTGCATTTGATGATTGATCATCGCTCCTTTGGGATGGCCTGTCGTTCCTGAAGTATACATAATCATGATTAAGTCTTCCTGAAAGGATTCAACTACCTCATGTGAACCATCAGAGCTATTAAGGGCTTCTTCATACTCGCTTTGTAGGTCATCACTATCGATCTGCAAAGACGAACTAATAGAACAATCTTTCTGTAATTCTATTGAAATATCTAAAAACATAGCGTCATAAATTAAGATATGAGGGGTGCTGTCTTTTAATATGTATTCCAATTCAGGTTTTGTTAGGCGCCAATTAAGAGGCAATTCAATGGCACCGATTTTTGCACATGCAAATTCAAGCTCAAAAAACTCTGCACAATTTTGAGAAAGTATAGCCACCCTATCGCCTTTTTTAATACCTTGACTCTGCAACCATCCAGCAAGCTTATTTGCCCTAATGTTTAATTCGGAATAGGTCAATTCTTTGTTTGCACTTAAATCTCTAATTGCTACTTTGTTAGGTCTTACGTTCGCATGATAAGCGGACCAATCATAATGTTTAACTGTCATTTAATTTTCCTTATTATTTAATTTTTAGAGGATTTTATTTTTTTGGATTTATTGTATCGAGTTTCCTTATATTAGAAAAATATGATCATTACCAAATAAAATACTATTACTGCTACCCAAATATTAATTAAAAAACTAATTCTTTTGCCTACTTGCTCGCCCCGTGAAAATTGCCACAAGAAAAAAAGTGCACTAATAAAGAATAAAGAAACTATTACGCCTACCATTTCAACATTTCATTAATTTTTAGGTTAAAAATACAAACTTAACTTTACTTTTTTAGCAAGAAGCAATCAAGCAAGAGTTCTGAGAGGTAACAATAAAATACTATAAAGAACAAATCATTAATACTTATAAGTAAGAACTAACTATATCATGAGCCAAATGAAGCAGAGACAAGGCAATAAAAGTAAAAGAGTAAGTAAAAAAAACAAGAACGGACTTGTCGGGTATTTTCAAAAACCAAAAGGGAGTCGTTCGTACTGTGTTGTTGATCAGACTTCAGAAAAAAACTTCAAGATCGGAAAATCAGAGCTTCGCAAAGCTTTTCCTGGCGACCTAGTTCGTTACCACCTTACTCCTAAAGGTTGGGCTTCCATAGATAGCGTCTTAAAGAACAATACAGAGAACTTCATTGGGAGAATTACAAGAAAAGGAAAGGTCGCATTCTCATCTCCAGTTGGCCTTGAAGATATTGTCCGAATAAAGATAACCGGCGATATTCCAAAAAAAATAAGCACGGAGGCGTTAGTAGAAATAATAATAACAAAACAACCGGCTGCAATAGAAATGGGCGAAGGTTATATAAAACGGACCATCTCTGAAGATAATATTCTTGAAATGGCTTCTGCTTTATCTGTTTCTAAACACAACCTAAGAACAGAATGGAATAAATCGATTATTCAAGAATCTCAAAGACTTGCTAAAACCGTTATTGCAACTGAAGTAGATTACGTGGATCTTAGGAATAAATCGTTCATAACAATAGATGGAAAGACGGCAAAAGATTTCGATGACGCAGTCTTTTCAGAAAAAAATGAATCTGGCGACCTTGTTCTTTACGTTGCTATTGCTGACGTAGGAAAATTTGTAACCCCGGGTTCTGCAATGGATAGGGAGGCTGCAGAAAGAGGCACATCTGTTTATTTCACTCAAAAAGTTATACCCATGTTGCCTGAGATAATTAGTAATGATCTTTGCTCGTTGAGACCGAAAGAAGACAGGTACTGCTTGGTCTGCAAAACCAGCTTATCTCAAGCAGGAGAACCTAAAGAAGTGGAATTTTTTCAAGCTATTATCAATTCAAAATCTCGCTTAACTTATGAGAAAGTTGCCGAGCAAATGAAGATAAATAAATTTTCTGATCCTTACGCACAATCTTTAAAAAACTTAGTGGATATATACAAGATTCTAAAGAAGGCAAAGAAAGATAGAGGTGCTTTGGAATTAGATATTCCCTTTTATGTTCCTCAATTCAAAGGAAACAAGATAGAAAAATTTATCAACACTTCTAGGAATGAAGCCCATTTGTTGATAGAAGAATGTATGCTCCTAGCCAATATCTGTGCAGCAAAAATTCTCATGAAGGCAAAAATTCCTTCTGTTTATAGAATCCATCCTAAACCAGACCCACTAAAGATAAAAAACCTGGAAGGCTTTGCTAGAAGCAGAGAAATTAATATTACTTTGGGTAATGACGGAAAAGTTAAGGAGCTGTCAAATCTTGTTGATATTACCAAAGACAGAAAAGACAAGGAAACCATTCATATGCAAATACTACAATCTTTAAGTCTGGCTGTTTATGAAACAGAAGTTTCAGAGCACTTTGCCCTGGGCTATCCCGCTTATACGCATTTTACTTCCCCCATAAGAAGGTATCCTGATTTGATGGTCCATAGGGCACTGAAGTCGCTTATAAAAACAAGTCCAGGTGGAAGTATTTCTCTTGATAAGATTAGACCTCAACCCATTAATAAGGACCTCTACCCTTACAATAATGACTTGGTAGAAGAAATTGCGTCTCGATCTTCCACTAAAGAAAGAGAAGCAGAAAAGGCAGAGAGAGAAGCTATAAACTACCTTAAGTGTGAGTTTGCTAAAGATAACATTGGTAAAGAATTTAATGGTGTTATTTCTGGAGTCACAAATTTTGGTCTATTTATTCACTTAGATTCCATTCACATAGAAGGTCTGTGCCATATTAAATATTTACCCAGAAGGGAGTATTATGAATTTGATGAAAATTCTAAAATGCTTAAGAGCACAAGTTCGAACCATTGCTATTCTCTTGGGGACAACCTTGTAGTCAAAGTTAAGGACGTAGACTTAACCACACAAAGAATTGATATAGAGATTCTGAAATGAAGGTAAGCAACGATCAAGAGCTTGTTTGCGGAATAAACGCTGTTAAAGAAATTATTTCCATAAGACCTAGAAGTGTCCTGAGTCTCTTATTGCAAGATGAAAAGCGGAGCTCGAGGATCGAGTCCTTATCAAACTTAGCTAACAAGAACCACATAGAAAAAATTCTCGAAGACGATAAATTTTTTGAACACAATTTCAGTGATCAAAACCACCAAGGAGTCGCTATTCTTTGCAATAAGCGACTTGAAGAAAATGAAACTTTCCTTGAAAAACTGCTTGAAAAAGAAAATTTACTTATCCTTATTCTGGATCACCTTACCGACCCTCATAACGTTGGAGCATGCCTAAGGAGTGCAGCTGCAGCAGGAGCAGACGCTGTGATAGTTCCAAAAAATAGGTCTTGTCATTTAACCCCCACGGTAAGAAAAATTTCATCTGGTGGATCGGAACTAATGCCATTTATTGTTGTCACTAACTTAAACAGAACTATTGAGAGAATCTCAGATTCAGGAATTAAGGTTATAGGCGCTGCTGCTGATACGGGACAAAATCATACTGAGATAGACATGAAAGGAAGTGCAGCATTTATTATAGGCTCAGAGGATAAAGGCTTAAAACGCTTAACCGCAGAAAAATGTGATACCTTAGCAGCGATCGATATGCCTGGGGGAATAGAAAGTCTGAATGCTTCTGTAACTGCAGGAATAATCCTCTTTGAATACGTCAGACAAAATAACCATCCAAAAACTTATTAATTATATAAAATACCGCGATGCTTGCTCAAAGGACATTATCCAACTCAATTAAAGCCTTTGGCATAGGACTCCATAGCGGCAATCCAATAACGTTAACTCTGAAACCAGCGGAACCTGATACTGGCATAATTTTCAGGAGAGTTGACTTAGACCCGGTTGTAGAAATCAAAGCCAGAGCTGAGAATGTTGGCGATACCACCTTATCAACTTCGTTGACTTGGAAAGATGTAAAAGTGTCAACAGTGGAGCACTTACTTTCAGCCATGGCAGGATTGGGCATTGACAACGCATACGTTGAAGTTAATGGCCCTGAAATACCTATCATGGATGGTAGCGCAGGCCCTTTCGTCTTTCTTATTCAATCTGCTGGGCTTCACGAACAAGACGCTCCCAAAAAATTTATTAGAATAAAAGAGACCGTGAGAGTTCCATACGGTGATGCCTGGGCCCAAGTATCTCCTTTTCATGGTTTTAAGGTTGCCTTCACGATGATCTATGATCATCCGGTTCATAAACAACATGCAACGACTGCCTCTATTAACTTCAACAGCACTTCTTTTGTAAAAGAGGTAAGCAGAGCCAGAACATTTGGTTTTATGAGTGAATTAGAAGCACTTAAAGCAAATAACTTAGCACTTGGAGCAAGTGAAAAGAATGCGATAGCAATAGGTGATGAAGAAATACTTAATGACGATGGGTTAAGGCTTGAAAATGAGATGATAAAACATAAAATTCTAGATTCTATTGGTGACTTGTACCTTCTTGGGCACAACCTTGTAGGCTCATTTGAAGGGTATAAGTCAGGTCATACCGTTAACAATGGCCTATTAAGAGAATTAATTGCAAGACCTGAAACCTGGGAAGTTGTAACTTACGACGACCCCAACACATCACCTATCAATTACTTAGATCCAATTATTGATCCAAGCTCCGGGTAGTTTTTAACTATATTCAGATACTTCCTGACGCAAATTGATAGAATTTGTTCCGTAATAGAAATTTTATGGCGATATTAGAAAAAATATTTGGCTCTCGTAGTCAAAAAATAATTAAAAAGATTAACCCATTAATTAAAAAGATTAATGCGCTTGAAGATGCTTATGACAAGTTAAGTGATTCAGAACTCTTAAATCATAGAGAAATTTTTATAGGACGTTTTAAAGAAGGAGAAAGCTTGGATGATCTTCTGCCAGAAGCTTTTGCCACTGTTCGAGAAGTAAGCAAGAGGCAGTTAGGGCTAAGACCTTACGATTGTCAGCTGATTGGAGGCGTAGCACTTCATAACTGTCAAATAGCAGAAATGGCCACAGGAGAAGGTAAAACTCTAGTGGCGACATTACCCATTTATCTCAACTCCATAACAAGCAGAACTGTGGTTTTGGTTACAGTGAATGACTACCTGGCAGAAAGAGATGCAAACTGGATGGGTCCACTTTATAAAAACTTAGGAATGTCAGTTTCCTCAGTTGTATCAGGACAAGACCCAGAAGACAGGCAAAAATCCTATTCATCCGATGTTATTTATGCAACGAATAATGAGTTGGGTTTTGACTACCTTAGAAATAACATGGTTCTCTCTAAAACAGAAAGGGTTATGGAAGACTGTTTCTATGCAATCGTAGATGAAGTTGATTCAATCTTAATAGACGAAGCAAGGACGCCTCTTGTTATTTCAGGTCCGGCAGAAGATACATCTAAAATCTACCAACAAATTAGTAAATTTATACCTCAACTTAAACAGCAAGCTGTTTTAGAAGAAGGAGAAGAAATAACTCCAGAACAAATGGGAGACTTTTTAATTGATGAAAAATCAAGGCAAGTTGAATTAACTGATAAAGGACATGACCGAGTAGAGAGTCTATTAAAACAAGCAAACATGATAGAAAAAGACCAGAGTCTTTATTCATCCAATAACCTTAAATTACTCCATTACATACAATCATCCTTAAGAGCACATTTTCTTTTTAAGAAAGATATTGATTATATGTTGCAAGACAATCAGATTGTTTTAATAGATGAAAATACAGGAAGAGCAATGCCAGGTCGTCGTCTCGCAGATGGCCTGCATCAAGCAATTGAGCAAAAAGAAGGCGTTCCCATACAAATGGAAAGCCAGACTTTAGCTTCTTGTACCTTCCAAAATTATTTTAGACAATTTGAAAAGTTATCCGGAATGACGGGGACTGCAGCAACCGAATCCCAGGAATTTGCAGAGATCTACGGACTGAGTGTTCTTGAAGTTCCAACCAATAAACCAATGGTTAGAAAAGATAACAATGATTTGGTTTACTTAACTGAAGATGAAAAATACGAAGCTGTGGTGCAAGAAATTGATAAGTACAGGACTAAAGGCAATCCTGTTCTTGTTGGAACAGCCTCTCTTGAAAGTTCAGAAATGGTTTCTAAACTTCTACAAAATAAAAAGATAGAGCATCAAGTCCTCAATGCAAAAAATCATGCCAGGGAAGCTGAAATAATTTCACAAGCTGGAAAACCAAACGTAGTTACAATCGCTACTAACATGGCTGGCAGAGGAACCGACATAGTGCTTGGTGGGAATTGGGAAGCAGAATTTGAAAATACCGGAAGTACAGACGAGTCGCTTAGAAAAAAATTCCATGATGAATGGGGAGAGCTCAACGCTAAAGTTTTAGAGGTAGGTGGATTGCACGTTATAGGAACAGAACGTAATGAGTCAAGAAGAATGGACAATCAGCTTAGGGGCCGGTCTGGAAGACAAGGAGACCCGGGCTCCTCTACGTTCTATATATCATTAGAAGACAGTTTAATGAGAATTTTTGCTTCGGATCAATTTAAAAATATCATGGAACGGGTTGGAATGGATAAAGGAGAATCAATTGAGCATCGTATGTTGACTGGTGCAATTGAAAGAGCACAAAAAAGGGTTGAAGGGAGAAATTTTGATATCAGAAAGATGCTTCTTGAATATGATGATATGGCCAATGAGCAAAGGCAGATTATCTACTCCCAAAGAAATACAATATTAGAAGCAGATGTTATTACGGATTTACTGGATTCGATGAGAGAGAGCGTTATTGAAACCGAAATCTTAAATTTTAAAGAAGAAAACGAACCTTTAAGTAATTGGAATCTTGAAGGACTTGAAAATTCTCTAGCCAATATTTTTGGCCACAATTTTTTAATAAAAGACTGGTCGAAAGAAGA
>CAJJAM010000036.1 GCA_905182235.1 SAR86 cluster bacterium SAR86B
TCCACAAAATAGCATTAATTCATCTGGCGCTTTAACAAAAGCAGTAACACTCTCTTGTTTTATTGCCCAAGCTTCTTGTGGACATGTGTCTAACCCTGCTTCTTTAGCCAAAAGCATAAAATTCTGCAGAAACATTCCTAAGTCTGACCATTGCGGTCTCCCCATTTGTCTATCTACAAAGCAAAAGAAAGCAGAGGGTGCCTCAAAAAATTTGAAATTTTCTAGCATTTGCTTGAATCTTCCCTCTTTGTCATCTCTATCTATATCGAGTATGGAGTACATTTCTGCCCCTACCTCATATCTAGAAGTTTTATAAGGCTCTGTAAGATTCTCAGGATATATATCGTAAGCGGGCGTCTCTGGATCAGTCCAATCTTCTTGGAACTTTAAGAAATTGATCATCGTTTCATTGTTGATAATAAATATTTTCCAGGGTTGTAGATTGCCTCCTGAAGCTGCTCGTGCAGATTTTTCTAATAGTCTCTGTATGAGCTCGTCAGAAACTTCTTGATCAGTAAATGCTCTTATTGATTGTCTAGAATTTACAGCTTCAGATACTTCCATAAATCACTCCTTGATTATCCTAATTCTTTTTCAGCCGTTTCTTTAGCCCACTTATAATTTGCTTTACCATTTGGAGCTCTCATGACTTCTTCTACAAACAGAACTTGCTTTGGAAGTTTATAGCCAGCTAAGTGTTCTCTAGTAAAAGAAATTAAATCTTGCTCTTGTGTCTCTTTACCATCATTAAAGGAGGCAAGAGCTACAACTCTTTGTCCAAATCTATCATCTTTTAAGCCTACGACTAAACAATCATAAATATCATCATGTCTCTTAATGGCTTCTTCTACCTCTTCAGGATAGACCTTTTCTCCTGCAGTATTAATACAATTGCTACCTCTTCCCAACAATGTAATGGTGCCGTCGGTTTCTACCAGGGCATAATCACCTGGGAAGCTATACCTAACTCCTTCAAATTCCATAAAAGTTTCTGCTGATTTCTTTTCATCCTTAAAATACCCAAGCGGAACAAGGCCGCTTGTGCCTATTTTACCCATTACACCAGAGCCCGGCTCTACATGCTTTCCTTCATCAGTAATAACTATCACGCCTGGATTTATAGTAAATTTTGCTGTTGGTGCTGGTTCATCTCTGGAAGCTCTAGAAGATCCCATTCCACCTTCAGTTGAGCCCATAGCATCGATTAAAATCATATCATGATGTTTCAAAAGACCATCCTTAACTTCCGCGCTCCACATCACTCCGCTAGAAATAATTGTATTTACACTTCCCAAATTATAAGGGCGGTTCTCTGCTTGAGCTTTATCCAGAGCATCCATCATTGGTTTTCCAAAAGCATCACCTACAATAATGATGTTATTTGTTTGAGTTCTTTCAACCTCCTTGAATAAAAAATCTGGATCAAAACCAAGTTGCGGCATCGTCACAACACGACCGCCCACCAGATGAGGTACTAAAGCTCCCAACCACATTCCAGTTCCATGCATGAGAGGGCAGGCAGGTATACTAACGTTTAAATTACCTTCTTCAGAGATTCTTAATACTTCACCAGAAATACCATCTATATCAACTTTTTCTTGAAGCGGGATTAGACCCCAAGCCCCAGCAGTACTTAACATTGCTCTGAGGTGGCCCCCATGCGTGTACATAACTCCTTTAGGCATACCTGTAGTTCCACCCGTGTAAAGCATATATATATTGTCTTCTGACCTTTCAATTCTTTCCATGGGCTCACTAGAAGCAATTGCTGCTTCATAATTTTCTGCGAAGTCTAACTGTTCTGAACCATCATCTATTTGAATAAAAACTTTAACTTTATCTAATTTATCCTTGATAGATTTTATTTGATTGCCATAGCAACCCTGAAAAAAAACAGCCTCGGAATCAGAGTTATCCATCAGATAAATTAGCTCTTCTTCTTTATAGCGATAATTTACATTGATTGAAACACCTGCAATTTTAAAAACACTATATTGAGCTTCTAAATACTCATTAGAATTATGCACATATAAACTAACCTTGGAATCGCTTCCCAAGCCGTAAGAAGTCAACAGTGTTGCAAGACGAGCAGCTCTGTCGTCATACTCTTTCCAAGTTTTTGTATTATCTCCACAAACTAGTGCTATCTCGTCAGGAATGGTATCTGCATTCTTTTCAAAAACCGTTGCATAGTGAGCTTCCATATAATCTCCTTATATTATTTATTGGGCATCCAGCTTCCATGAGCGCCGTAAGGTATTCTTTGAGGGAGGTAGATTTCAGCTACCGGCTCAGACTCAAAATTCTTAGAATCTATAATTACCATTTTAGATTTTCTCGTATCTCTTTCATGTACAAAAGACATGACCCATCCTTCATCTTCTTCAGAATTCTTGCTGGAAGGTGCAAAAACAGGCTCGCCTCCCGCCACATTAGAACCTAAATCATGATCTATCCTTGAACCGCTTTGTAATTCATATTTGTATAAATGATTTCCAAAAGTTAAGGAATCTACCTCAGTTTCTATCTGCATTGAATAACCAAAATCTGATTTAAGGCCTATTCTTCTATCATCAATTCTTGGAAAATCACAAGCTCCATCATCCATTTGCTCTTCTTTTACTTCACCCGAACTAAGATCAATAGTCCATCTCCAAAGCCTTGCTACGGTAGATTCACCACCATAAATTTCTTTGAATCCTCCCACCATTGCTTCTTGCTGCCTGGAGACATATAAGACTATTTTTCCGTCTTGCTCGAAAGAATTAAATGAATGAAAGACATAGCAGGGGTCTATTTCAAACCACCTTACATCCTTGTTGCTTCCATCTCTTGGCATAACGCCAAGTCTTGCACCACATTCTGGCTTAAAACCGAAAGGAGATCCGGTTGTCACGGCTAAATCCATGTCTGAAACTATTGGTAAATCCATAAAAATAACGTGGTTCCTCGTGATACTCCAATCGTGCATCATGACTGGCCTTGGGATTTCAATTGGCTCTGATTGGACTAGCTGGCCTGCGCTATCAACCCGGTAATAATTTAAATAAGGCTCTCCCATCATAGAATAGGAGAAGAAAAACATTTCACCCGTTTCAGGACAAATTCTAGGATGAGCAGTCATTGCACCTTTTAGTTTTCCATCAAAATCAAATACACCTAATGTATTGAGATCCTTATCCACTTCCCAAGGAAGATGCGCCTCTTCTAAAGCTAATACTTTTCCTGCGTGTTCAATAATATGCGTATTGGCAGGTGATGCAGTTAAATCACCAAACGAACTGATAACATTTAGATCTTTTTCTAAATAAGGCGTGACAACATACCTGTTCTTATAACTTGCCTTACCATTTTCTAAGTACAGTCCATGCAGCATCCCATTGCCAAAAAACCAATGGTCGCTATGACCGGATTTTGGGTTCATGCCATTTCTTAGAAACAAGCCGTTAAGTTCTTTTGGAATCTCCCCTTTTACTTCTAAATTTAACTCTGAAAGCTCTTTCTCTACTGGCGCCCAGTTTCCTTGCAAATGCCAAAGTAAGTCTTTTTTTGTATTATCCCCTGCAATATCTCTCATATCGCCTCTCCTTTTTTTTAACTTTATGAATTTATAACAAATTTATATTTATTTAGTAGTACTTTCGTAATAATTTAATAATCACCATAACCGATAAAGTCATAAAGCCAGCATTAACTTACTAATAATTACATAAAATCATCAGGATCTATTCCTGCCAGTCGCAACCTCTTTTCCATTGATTTAACAACAGGAAGGTCAATCATTTTACCTCTAAATGCAACTGCTCCTTCTGAAGCATTTGCGAAAGCTATTAGGATTTCTTTGGCTTCCTCTATCTCATTTTCAGTAGGTAAAAATGCTTCTAAAATAGGTTCTATTTGTGAAGGGTGTATTGCAGCTTTTCCGTTAAATCCCATGTTGCTCGCAAGCTTTGATTCTTGTTTTAATTCATCTAAAGAAGAGATATTCATGAAGGGGCCATCAATAGAAAATAGATTATTAATAGTGGCTTCAAGAACAATGTGTGAACGATGAAACAAAAGCGAATCCCATGACATGTCCGATCCAAGACTGGCACTCAAGTCTGCACCTCCTAGCGCTATGCCTACGGCTTGATTAGCTCTGGCTAATAAAGGTAAGTTTTTAACTGCTAAAGGCGTCTCTATGAGCAAAACCACATCAACTTTGGGCATATTGTCCAACACGGAGGGTTCTTCAATCTTAGGTAACATTAAAGCATCAAATATCTCTGTATTCCTTGAGAATAAGGCTAAATCTTCTTTGCCTATATCAGAATCTAAGGGGTTAATTCTTATGAGAACAGAAATGTCTAAAGCGTTAGATTTAAGGTAATCACAAAGCTTATTCCTCGATGATTCTTTCTGATTTAAAAGGATAGAGTCCTCTAGATCAAAGATTATACAGTCAGCTTTTGAAGCCAATATCTTTGGGACCCAATCTAATTTATTTGCAGGGACAAAAATAGGACAAACAGGAAATTTATTCAAAAGGAATTCTTAATTTGTTAAATATATTCTTTCTTTTTCTATTAAGAAATCTACGACGTCCAAGAGTCTATCTGTTCCAACACTTCTTGACGCAGATACTTTATACTTTCCATTGACTATAAGCGTAGGCACTCCGGTTATGTTCCACTGTTTCATTCTCTGATCAGCTTGTTTAAGAGCATTCTTAACTCCAAAAGAGGAGGAAACGGACTTGTATTTCTCTCGCTCTACACCAAAACCTTCAAAATAATATTCTAGTTCAGAATTGCCTGTTAGGCTTCTCCCCTCCGTTTGGATTGTATTAAAAGCTGCAGGAACTAACTGCTTGTCAATTCCGAGGGCTCTTGCTGTATAAAACATTCTTGCATGGATTTTTAGTATTTCATTCCAGGTTGCATGAGATTTCCAGAAATCAATATCCGCTGGCATGTCTCTCTTCCATTGAGTTAGGTAAGACTCAAGAGCATAGCAATGATTACAGCCAAACCAAAAAACCTCAACCACTTCTACCTTAGTGCTGTTTCTAACAGCGGAAGGATTCTTAAGCAATTCAAAATGCACTCCTTCTTGATATTTATCTTTTACTAGATCAGATTTTTTAGCAGTTTCTTCTGAGCAAGAAACAAGGATTAAAAGGGTTAGGGGTAAGAAGAATCTGATAATTTTTTGGTTCATAGCAATTAATTAATGAAGGCCATTTATAAAACTTGAAAGGGCATCTATTTCAACATCGTCGAGCTTATAAGCAATGGCCATCATCATTTGAGAAGACTCATCATTATCTCTTTCTCCAGATCTATAATTCTTAAGAGCCTTAGCAATATATTCAGGCTGCTGACCGCTTAATAAAGGGTATCCAGCAGGTGCATTGCCTTTACCTTTCGGGGAATGGCAAGCAGTGCAGGCGGGTATTCCTTTATCTAAGCTACCTGAGTAATAAAGTTTTCTTCCCAACTCAAGCTTATCCGCTGAAACTTGACCGATAGTGTTATTTTGAGAAGCATAGAAAGCCGCTATATCCTCTAAATCTCCTGTAGAAAAATTATCCAACAAACCCATCATCTCGATTATGGACCTTTTGCCGCTTTTTATATGTTGCAGTTGCCTTACCAAATAATTTATATTTTGACCTGCTAGAGAAGGCCAAAGACCAACCATACTATTGCCGTTTGGACCATGGCATGCTGTACAGGTAGCTACCTTGTCTTTCCCGGAATCTGCGTTACCTGCGCCAATTGTGACAAGTGAAGCAGCTAAAATAATTAATAATCTTAATTTCATTAGTGAAAAATTTGTAAAATTGATGTGATGCAACCAGATTATATACTAACCTAAGAAAGCATTCCGCAATTTAAGAGAGACATGCCCACTATAGAAACATTTATTAATGCTAAATTTATTGGAAGTTTTCAGTCACATGAAGAGCTTCCAGCTGACACAGGAGATGAAATTGCATTTTGTGGCAGATCAAACTCTGGAAAATCCAGCGTCATCAATGCATTAACAAAAAATAAAAAACTTGCAAAGACCAGTAAAACACCTGGGCGAACTCAATCGATCAACCTTTTTTGTCTAAAAGATAGAGAAGAAAAACGACTTATTGATCTTCCTGGTTACGGGTACGCCAAAGTTTCAAAATCAAAAAGGAAGGAATGGGGCTTGATCATAGATGAATACTTAAATCTCAGAGAATCTTTAAGAGGTCTAATTATCATTATGGACATACGACATCCGTTAAAAGATTCCGATCAGATGCTCATAAATTGGTGTCAAGAAACTCAGACGCCTTTTTTGATACTTTTAAATAAATCAGATAAGTTATCTAAAAATCAATCACACAGTATATTGGGGAAGATAAAGAAACAGGTAAGCGGACCTTCCGTCTATTATGAAATCCTAACTTTCTCTTCAAAAGACCTAGTTGGGCTTAGTGACCTAAATAGATGCTTAGAAACGCTCTTGTTAATATAAAAAAGTTCCAAGCTTATTTGGGGGATAAACTTGAAACTCTTCTTACTTTATTTTTGTACGTTAGAAAAAATCTAACTTACTTATTTATGACTACTAATTCTTAAATAAGTTCAAATTAATAATCTTTTTTAAATTTAAATGAATTGTGAGTTAAAATTTTAATTAATACAGGGATAAGAAATTAGTAAAAAAGCTTCAAATACCATCTACAACCTTTCTAAGATTTTAACTTTTGGGATGAGTGACAGAACTAAGCTTAAAACTCACTCAAGACTTGTTTCTTTATTCAAGTCGCATCACACAATTAAAACCAGCAAGGGCAAGATACTCTTTAGAATTGACTCTCCAGGTTCAGTTCCACAAGACCCCGAAAGTAATCGCAGTGAACCTGAAACTTTTGAATGGATAGATACCTACCTAAAGCCCAATCAAGTTCTATGGGATATTGGAGCAAATATTGGAGTTTTCAGCCTTTTCGCTGCCCTGGAAGGAAACAACCAAGTTATTTCTCTTGAACCTTCGGCAGAATCTTTTGCCACATTGAATGCCAATATACGTTTAAATAAATTAGATAAACAAATTAGTGCTTTTTGTTTTGCCGGTGCAAGCAGTACCCAAATGATGAAATTATTTATGAAAGATGCCAGCTCGGGAGCTTCTCACAATAGTATTAAAAATGCTGAAAACCAATTTGGAGACTTCGATGTAAATGGGGAGCAAGCAATAATAGCCATATCTCTTGATGATTTGAATAAACTATTTAAATTGCCGATGCCGAATCACATTAAACTAGACGTTGATGGCAAAGAGCCAGAAATTCTTGAAGGGGCAACTGAAACGCTAAAAAAAATTGAAACCATACATATTGAGGTTGAAGGTAAAAATTTAACAGAAAATATTTCTATAATAGAATCATGCCTGTCAGACGCAGGATTAAAAGAAGATAAAGCTTGGCGAAATAAAGGCTCTAGAAGGAATAGGCTTTTTAAAAGAGCCCTCTAAATAAAGATGGAAGAAATAGAAAACCTAGAAACACAAGATCCAATAATTCTTGTCGACGGCTCGTCCTATCTTTATAGGGCATATCATGCCCTGCCTCCTCTTTTAACAAGCAACAATAAACCTACAGGCGCCATAAAGGGTGTGATTAGCATGATCCAAAGAATCTTAATTGACCATCCTAGCAGCCCTGTTGCAGTTATTTTTGATGCTAAGGGGAAAACATTTCGTCATGAAATGTACAAAGAATATAAAGCGAACAGGCCGCCGATGCCGACAGACCTTGCAGAGCAAATAGAGCCCATTCACAGGATTATAGAGCTAATGGGCATAAAGCTAATCACCATTAGCGGCGTTGAGGCTGATGATGTAATTGGAACTTTGGCAGATCAGGCCCGACAAAAACAAATTGATACTGTTATTTCATCCGGTGATAAAGACATGACGCAGTTGGTTTGTAAGAATGTAAAAGTTGTTAATACAATGACCGGAGAACTCCTAGACACCAAAGGAGTAAAGAAGAAATTTGGAGTTCCGCCTGAGCTTATAATAGATTACTTGGCATTAATTGGAGACACCTCAGATAATGTTCCAGGAGTAGATAAAGTTGGTCCCAAGACTGCCGTTAAATGGCTTACTGAATACAAAAATATAGACGGAATTGTTGATAATTCAGAAAATATACCCGGGAAAGTTGGAGAAAATTTAAGACTGGGATTAGAGCAGCTGTCTCTTTCAAAGGAACTCGTAACCATTAAAAAGGATGTTGATTTAGATGTCACCATCGAGGGCCTAAAAGTACAGCCCGCAGACCAAAGTGGTCTAAATGCAATTTATAAAGAGCTCGAGTTTAGAAGCTGGCTTAGTAATAAAGAAGAGCAACCCAGGGCAGAAGAAGAAAAGATTAATTCTAATTATGAACTAGTTCTTAATGAAAAAGATCTGGATAAATGGATTAAAAAAGTAAATAAAGCGAAGACTGTTGCTGTTGATACAGAAACAACAGGGCTTAATTACATGGATGCAAAACTGGTGGGCGTTTCTTTGTCAACTAAACCCGGGGAAGCGGCTTACATACCTTTTGGTCATGCTAAAGAAGAAGGCATAAAACAGCTATCTGAAAAAACTGTACTAGAAAAACTTAAACCATTTTTAGAGGATAAGAAAAAGAAGATTATTGGGCAGAATATAAAGTTTGATAGAAATATCTTAGCTCAACATGGGGTAAAACTAGGCCCTATAAAACAAGACACCATGTTAATGAGCTATATTTTAGATGCTTCTGCAACAAGGCATAACCTTGATGCGTTGGCTAAATTCTATCTTAATTACAAGACAACTACTTTTGAAGAGGTTGCTGGCAAAGGAGTAAAACAAATTTCTTTTGATCAGGTCCCTTTAAAACTTGCAGGAAATTATGCATCAGAAGATGCTGATATCACTCTTAGACTATACGAAAAACTTAACCCCCTTTTGAATAAGCAAACTTCTTTAAAAAAATTGGCTGAGGATATAGAGATTCCTTTAATAGAGGTCCTCTCTGATATGGAACAAGCAGGAACGTTAGTTAATTCCAAAGTTTTAGAAGCACAATCAAAAGACTTAGGAAAAAGGCTAATAAAATTAGAAAAAGAAGCCTATGAAATAGCAGGGGAAGAATTCAACTTGGGCTCTACGAAGCAACTACGAGAAATTTTCTTTGATAAATTAGAGTATCCCATCATTAAAAAAACTCCTGGAGGGCAGCCTTCCACAGATGAAAATGTTCTTCAACAACTTGCTGAAGATTATGAGCTTCCAAAAGTCCTTTTAGAACACAGGACTTTAAGTAAATTAAAGTCTACCTACACAGATAAATTACCCCTGCAAATCTCTGAAAACAGCGGCAGAGTTCACACCTCCTTTCATCAGGCCGTCACAACAACCGGAAGACTTTCTTCTTCTGATCCAAACCTTCAGAACATACCGATAAGAACAGAAGATGGCAGAAGAATAAGACAAGCTTTTGAAGCCTCGAAGAATAATGAATTAATTTCAGCAGACTACTCTCAAATAGAATTAAGGATTATGGCTCATCTTTCAGAAGATAAAGGCCTCATAAAAGCTTTTAATAATAATGAAGATATTCATAGCTTAACGGCAAGTGAAGTTTTTTCAGTAGATCAAAATGCAGTAACTCCTGACCTGAGAAGGAATGCAAAAGCCATAAACTTTGGTCTTATTTACGGAATTTCTGCCTTTGGTTTAGGAAAACAACTGGGGATAAATAGAAACTTAGCAGCAGAATATATGGCCATGTATTTTGCCAAATATCCTGGAGTAAAGGATTATATGGAATCTATCAAACAATCGGCTAGAGATCTAGGATACATAGAAACTCTCTTTGGCAGAAGGCTCTATTTAAGAGACATTAATGCAGGCAACGGAATAAGAAGACAGGCAGCTGAAAGAGCAGCCATAAATGCCCCCGTCCAAGGCACTGCTGCGGATATAATGAAAATAGCCATGATTAATATGCACCAGGGACTAAAGAAGGCAAAATTAGATGCAAAAATGACGCTACAAGTGCACGATGAATTGATAATTGAATCTCCCCCTGGCGAAACAAAAGAAGTCGTTGATTTACTCAAAAAATCCATGTCGGAAGCGGCAAGACTAAAAGTTCCATTAGAAGTGGATGTAGGAATTGGCAATAATTGGGATCAAGCTCACTAATGATTTTTTTATTTAAAAACCCCAGAAGAGTCTATGGGCTTATGATTGCTTACAGCACGGGACTTATGGCCGTCGCCCTTTTTTTTGAATATTACCTATTGCTAGAGCCTTGTATGCTTTGTTATTTACAGAGGTTTGCCGCTATTCTTGTTGGGTTGATTGGACTTGTCGGATTCGTACACAACTCAAAAAAAATTATTTTCTTTAGATCCTATCTGGGGATGTCTGTTGTTTCTGTCTTAATGGGAATTAGCCTTTCAATTAGACAACTTTATTTGCAAAGCCTCCCGGCAGAATTAGTCCCAAGTTGTGCACCCGATATGGACTATTTACTTGGCTCTCTTCCCTTCTTTGAGGTCCTTATAATGGCCATTCAAGGGGATGGAAATTGTGCTGAGGTCCTTTGGAGTTTTTTAGGCATTAGCATACCCGGCTGGTTGTTAATTAGCTTCTTGCTGGTTCTTGCTTATTTACTAAAATCACTGCTAATTTCAAATGAAATTCATTCTCAAAAACTTTATAGATAATCTATAATGTCGCACTTAATTTAAATTACTTCAGACTTAAATGACTAAAATCTACGAAAATATTTCTATTGATGAGTTAATAGAGGAATCTCTGTCACGCGGGGAAGGAGAAATAGCTGCTAACGGTGCGCTGCTAGTAAAGACAGGGAAGAGAACAGGCAGAAGCCCTCTTGATAGGTTTATAGTAAAGGATGAGACTACCTCTTCCGAGGTAGATTGGGGTGATATAAACAAGCCTTTTGATCAGAATAAATTTTCAGCTCTTTGGACAAAAGTTGAAGAGTATTTATCTCAGAAAGATACTTTTGTTTCTGACTTACACGTAGGAGAGCATTCTGAATTTTATGTGCCTGTTACCATTAAAACAGAATGGGCATGGCACAACCTTTTTGGACGTCAGATGTTTATTAGGCCAGATAATTTTAATACGAATTCTAAAGACGTATGGCAAGTAATGAGCGCCCCTGAATTTGTTTGTAGCCCAGAAGAAGATGGAACGAACAGCGACGGTGTGGTAATTCTTAACTTCACAGAAAAGAAAGTTTTACTTGCAGGAATGCCATATGCCGGCGAAATGAAGAAATCCATGTTTGCAGTTCAAAATTTTCTTCTGCCTGCCAAGGATGTTTTGCCTATGCACTGTGCATCAAACATTGGATCAGGAGGCGAGGTTTGCTTGTTCTTTGGTTTATCAGGTACTGGTAAAACCACTCTTTCAGCAGATCCAAATAGAAATTTAATTGGAGATGATGAGCACGGTTGGGGTCCAGGAACTGTATTTAACTTTGAAGGCGGTTGTTATGCAAAATGCATTGATTTAACCCAAAAGAACGAACCAGTAATCTGGGATGCTATTAAAAAAGGCAGCGTAATGGAAAATGTTGTTATCGATTCAGATTCTAAAGAAGCTGATTACAGCGACTCTTCCCTGACTGAAAACACCAGGGTCGTATATCCAAGAGAACATATTGAAAAAAGAGCTGAAGAAAATGCTGCTGGAGAGCCTAAAGCGGTCATCTTTCTTACTTGCGACCTTTCTGGGGTTATACCCCCGGTGTCTTTGCTTTCAAAAGAAGCTGCTGCTTATCATTTCTTAAGTGGTTATACAGCTGCCATTGGCTCAACAGAAGTTGGCTCAACTGAAGCTTTCAAGACCACTTTCTCTACTTGTTATGGCGCCCCTTTCTTTCCTAGAGCTGCGGGGGTTTATGCGGACCTTCTTATAAAAAGGATAGAATCTTTTGAAAGCAAAGTTTATCTAGTCAACACCGGTTGGACTGGCGGGCCTTACGGCACAGGAAAGAGATTCGATATCCCGGTAACTAGAGCAATAATAAGCGCAATTCAATCAGGTGAATTAGCGGAGGCAGAAACCGAAAAAATAGAAGGAATGAATCTTGATGTGCCACTAGCAGTTGAGGGTGTTGATAAAGATCTTTTGAATCCCAGTAGAAACTGGGGTGATTTAGAATCTTACGCTGTTTATGAAGAAAAGTTAGTGAATCAGTTTAAAACTAATTTTGAAAAATTTGATGTCTCGGAAGCAATCATTTCTGCCGGTCCAAAATAAAAACACGATCTCTATACTATGCAGCTTACCCTAGAAAAGCTAAAGCAATCAGGGGCACTTGAGGAGCTCCGTTATATTAACCGCGGGATTGAAAAAGAAAGTTTAAGAATTTCAAATTCGGGAAAACTTTCCAATAAGCCTCACCCCAAGAGTTTGGGTTCTGCTCTTACCAACCCCTACATAACCACCGATTTTTCTGAAGCTCTTCTTGAGCTTATCACTCCAACTTTTAACGATGCCCAGTCTTGTTTAGATTTTTTAAACGACCTTCACGCCTTTGTTTACAACAATATTGAAGATGAGATGTTATGGCCTTGCAGCATGCCATGTCCGATGGATAATGAAGAAGAAATTCCGATTGGAAACTACGGGATGTCAAACTCTGGGATGATAAAAACGATTTACAGAAAAGGTCTCTCAGAAAGGTATGGAAGCCTAATGCAAACAATTGCAGGCCTTCATTACAATTTCTCATTCTCAGATGAATTCTTCAATATCCTTCTGTCTCTAGAAGAGAATAAAAATGAGAAAGAGCTCAAAAATGAGGTCTATTTACACATAGCTAGAAATTTTAAGAGGTTTGGCTGGCTTTATTTCTTTTTGTATGGAGCGTCTCCTGCTGTTTGTGATTCTTTTGTAGAAAAAGGCAAGCATGGTCTTGAAAGTTTACCTGGCGGAGGGCTTTACAAACCCAACTCCACTTCTTTAAGAATGGGCGATTTAGGCTATATCAGCAAAGCTCAAGATAATTTAAATATCTCTTACAATACCTTAGAAGATTACTGTCTTGATTTAGAAAATGCCTTAACAACACCTTACAAGGCCTACCAAGATATAGGTGAATTTGTTGACGACAAAAGGGTTCAACTAAATACATCGGTGATTCAAATTGAAAATGAATATTACAGCACAATAAGACCTAAAAGAGTTTGTTTAACCGGGGAAAGGCCTGTTAACGTGCTCCGAACAGAAGGCATAGAGTATCTGGAACTAAGATGCGTTGACCTGGATCCTTTCAGTCCTGTTGGAGTAAGAAGAGATCAGCTTGATTTTATGGATACGCTTCTTATGTACTGTCTTCTCAAAGAAAGCCCGCCCATAGGAAGAGATGAAGCTGAAACAATAAAAAATAATCATGAAAAGATTATTAATAATGGACGTGATGTGAGCCAAATCATAAATTTGAATGGGGACGAAGGAACTACTTTAGATTTTAGTGAAAAGATTCTCTCAGAATTAAAAGAAATATCTTCAACTTTGGGAGGGAGCGTCTTCAAAGAAGGTAAAAATTTATGGATGGAATCTATCGACCTGCAAATTAAAAAAGTAAAAAATATTGATGAAACCCTAAGTGGCAAAGTTCTTAATGATTTACTGACAAAAAATATGTCTTTTAGGGAGTTTGGTTTAAAGCTCGCAAATGAACATTCCCAATATTTTAAGACTGACCAGCGATATGAAAATCTTTTCTTCGAAGAAGCTGCGAAAGTATCTTTGGAGAAACAAGATGAAATCGATGCACAAATTGAGCCTGACTTTGAGAGCTACCTTAAAGAATATTTTAGTCAGACATCTTGACGTTTTTTTAAGAAAAGGTAACTTGATAAATAAATCTATAAGATAAAGGAATAATATGAAAGCTTTTGTATGTAACGAATTCGGACCGGTAGAATCACACAAAATTGAAGAAGTTGCTGATCCAGTAGCCGGCCCAGGTCAGGTTGTTGTTGATATCAAGGCAACAGGCATTAGTTTTCCCGATGTTTTGATTGTGCAAGGACTTTATCAATTTAAACCTCCCTTCCCGTTTAGCCCCGGCGGAGAGATTGCCGGTGTAGTTTCTTCCGTTGGTGAAGGTGTAACTATGTACAAAGAAGGAGACCGAGTCATGGGCAGTGTTGGTAATGGAGGACTTTGTGAAAAAGGTGCCTACTTTGCTCAACAGCTGATGCCACTGCCTGAAACAATGGATTTTAAAACTGCAGCAGGCTTCCCTTTGAATTATGGAACTACCTTTCATGCTTTAAAGCAAAGAGGCGAACTCCAATCAGGGCAATCTTTATTAGTTCTTGGAGCCGGTGGTGGGCTTGGCATTACTGCAGTGCATATTGGAAAAGCCATGGGAGCAAAAGTAATTGCAGCAGCATCATCTCAAGAGAAACTTGATCTTTGCAAAGCAGAAGGTGCGGACGAGACGATTCTTTACCAAAGGGATATGGACAGAGACTTACAAAAGAAATTTTCTGATGAAATCAAAGAGGCATCTGGAGGCGGAGTTGATATGATCTATGATTTAGTGGGGGGAGATTACGCCGAACCCTCATTGAGAGCGATAAAAAGACATGGAAAATATCTAGTGATAGGATTCACTGCGGGAATCCCTAAGATGCCACTAAACCTTACCCTGTTAAAAGAGTGTCAAATAATTGGAGTTTTTTGGGGTCAATTTGCAGGCATGGAACCTGAATTAAATGCGCAAAACTTCAAAGAACTTTTTGAGCTGCATGCCGAAGGCAAAATAAAACCTTTTGTTAGCAAGAGTTTTTCTTTAGAAGACACAACTAAAGCAATTAAATCATTAGAAGAGAGAAAGGTTCTCGGCAAGGTAGTTGTTAGCATGGAATGAGACATTCCCTGAATAAAACTCTAAACACCTTTTTTTTAAAAGGTGTTTTTTTATTTCTTTCGTTAACCGTACAATCTGATGACAAAGAAGATTTTGTTTACGATCTTGCTTTAGCCACTCAAGGAGTATCGGTTAGCCAGTACAATACAGGCATAAATTATTCTCTTGGCAGGGGAATTTATAAAGAGACAGAAAAATCCATATATTGGTATCAAAGAGCAAGTGAACAAGGTCATTCTAAAGCGCCTTTCAATTTAGCAATCGTATACGCTAAGGGAGAGGGGATTAACCAAAACCTTCCATTGGCTTTGAAATATTTTAAACTTTCTGCCGAAAGAGGAAATTTGAAGGCAAAATTATTCTACAAAGATATTCTATCGTTGAAGACTAAGAGTGAATTAGAAGCCTTAAGAGCCATATGCTGCCCCGATCCAATGGTTCATGGAATGGTGGATAGAAACAAAACGTATAAGTAAGCTCTTTAGGATTCTGTAAATCCTCAAAATTTATTAAATGATTCATAGAAGTTTCTTAAGAAACCCTTATAATCGCGCCTTTCTAGAAACCTCATGACTGTTAAAAACCTCAGAAATATAGCCATCATTGCGCATGTTGATCATGGCAAAACCACTCTTGTTGATAAGTTGCTCCAACAGACAGGGACTTTAGACAGGAAAAGTATGACCACTGAAAGGGTCATGGACTCAGACGATCAGGAGAAAGAACGAGGCATCACAATTCTTGCCAAGAATACAGCCATAGAATGGAATGGGCATCGCATTAATATCGTAGACACACCTGGGCACGCTGATTTTGGAGGTGAGGTTGAAAGGGTTCTTTCGATGGTTGATTCAGTATTATTATTGGTTGACGCTGTAGATGGGCCGATGCCTCAAACACGATTTGTAACTCAAAAGGCTTTTGATCAAGGGTTAAATCCAATTCTTGTAATAAACAAAGTTGATAGACCGGGAGCAAGATCTGACTGGGTGCTAGACCAAGTCTTTGATCTTTTTGATAAGCTAGGCGGGACGGATGAACAATTAGATTTCCCGGTTATTTATGCCTCGGCTCTAAATGGAGTGGCGGGCTTAGATGAACAAAATTTAGCTGACGATATGGCGCCCCTTCTTAAATTAATAATCGAAAAAGTATCTCCTCCTGAAGTAAATGATGAAGGCCCTGCTCAAATGCAAATAAGTGCTCTCGACTACAATAGTTACGTTGGGGTCATAGGGATTGGTC
>CAJJAM010000037.1 GCA_905182235.1 SAR86 cluster bacterium SAR86B
TAAATACAACCAGACAGGGACAACCGCCAGAAGCCACCAAAGTTCAGTGACAACTAACAGGTAAATACCTGGAATATTAACTACTAAATAACAAATAAAACCGTACATCCGTATTTTAGGATTGATACTGGTTATCAAGTAGGTGCCTATAATCGCTAGAATCTGGTCTGTTACCTGGGCCACATTAAACAACGTTAATTCAAACATATTTATCTCCAAATTCTTTTCTCATTAGCTTTCTAACCTCGTCAACGATAGTTTCTCTTTCCAAATCAGAATAAGCCTTAGTTTCTTGGCTTCCCCAGATGGGACCTGGCCATGCTAAATCATCCTCATATCTGACAATATGATGAATGTGCAATTGCGGAACGATATTTCCTAGATTAGCTACATTCATTTTCTTCCCTTTGTAATGCTCTTTAAGCTCCTTTAATAAAAAATTTGATTCTTTATTTAGTTGCAATAGATCTTCCTCACACAATTCAAAGACTTCATGAACGCCTTCTCTTCTTGGTATCAATAAAAACCAAAGAAAATTAGCGTCGTTCATTAAAACTAATTTTGATAGAGGAAGTTCCATTATAAAAATGGAATCCTTTTCTAAAAGAGGATCAAGTTCAAATTGAATCTCGTTAAATGACACGGTCAATTTTTTTGATCTAAGAGACGTTTCTTTCTTTACCTTCCCAATATGGAGCTCTTAAATCTTTTCTGAGTATTTTGCCTGATGGATTTCTAGGGAGTGCATCTATGTGTTCAACTGTTTTAGGACACTTATAGCCTGCTATTTGTGTTCTTACATAAGAGATTACTTCGTCTTCGTTAAGTTTTTCTCCTTCCGCTTGAACAATAAAAGCTTTTGTTGCTTCTCCCCACCTGTCATCTGGTATTCCTATAACGGCAGCATCGGCTATGTTTGGATGACTCACCAAAGCATTCTCAACTTCGGCTGGATAGATGTTCTCCCCTCCAGAAACGATCATATCTTTTACTCTATCGTGTATGTAAAGAAAACCCTCATCGTCAAAGTAACCAATATCTCCTGAATAAAACCAACCGTCTTTAATGGCTTCGGCTGTTGCCTCCGGTCTGTTCCAATAACCCTTCATATTGAGGTCAGATTTGATTATTACCTCACCAACTTCACCAACAGGTACATCATTATCCTCTGAATCTACTACTCTTAGACCAACACCTTTAGCTGCTTTTCCGCAAGACCTAAGTTTACCTCTAGATACATCATGATCTTCAGGGTAGAGGAAAGTGATTGCTCCATTAGTCTCGGTTAGGCCGTAAACTTGCCAAAAATTACAATCCATTAATTCCATGGCCTTTAACAAAGTGTCATCTGTAATTGGTGAGGCTCCGTAAATTACAGTTTCTAGTGAAGAAAAATCAGTGTTCGCAGAATCGGGATGTTGAATTAAGAATAAGATAACTGCTGGGACAAAAATTGTATGTTGTATCTTTTCTTGTTCAATTAGTTTGAGGATAAGACTAGGATCAACCTCAGGAATGATGATACTTTTTGCTCCAGTAACCATTCCAGCTATACCCATATTTGTCCCAGCCACATGAAAGATAGGCATACACACAAGGTTTACCCCTCCTTCTTCTATGTCTCTGTACATAGCCTCTTCATTCACAATGAAACAAGCACTGAAGTTGTCGTTAGTTAACTGAACTCCTTTTGGATGACCTGTAGTTCCTGAAGTGTAGAGTTGTATAACGTCATCGCTACCGTTGCTCTCAAGCATAGGGTCTTCGTCAACATTAGTTTCTCTCCATTGGGTATAATCTTCCCATTCTTCATGATGACCGCCTACTGTAATGATTTTTCTTACCGAAGGAATTTCATCTTTAATTTCTTCAATGAGCCCAAAGAATTCTGGACCAACAAACAAAATCTCGCTACTAGAATCATTTAGGATGAAAGCAACCTCAGGCGGAGCCAATCTCCAATTAACACCTACTGCGACTGTCCTTGATTTGATAGTTCCGTACATAAACTCAAAGAACAAATCTGAGTTTTTTCCTAAGTAAGCAACTCTAGAATCAGGTTTACAACCTTCTTTTATGAGTCCTTGAGCAACTTTATTAGAAAACGAATCTAATTCATTAAAAGTCGTCTCTTTTTCTTCAAACTTATGTGCTACGTTGTTACCAGATTTATTGACTCTCCATCGAAAGATCTCAACCATAGTTTTTTCATAAGGTATTTCCATTATTACTCCCCTTTTTATGACCATCCCAAAGGTATCAATTTCTCTTCTATGAAACCCTTTGGCACGTCTTCAAGTTTTGTTCCAAGTGTATCATTCCATCTATTTAAAAATCCAAAAATAGATATGACTGAAACTATATCTGTTATTAGCTCATCTGAAAAATGTTTCTTTAACTCATTAAAGTGTTCTTTTGAGGACGTATTGGGTGTTGCACCAGCGGCAAATGCTAAATCTAATACAGCTTTTTCGCTTTTGGAATAAAGTTTACTGTCTTTATATTTGAGTATTTCTGCTATCTTTTGATGATCTATACCAGATCTTTCTGCTCCATGTGAAGTATGAGCTTGGCAATATTTACATCCTGAAGACAAACTGGAAGCTAAAGCAATTAACTGGCGCAAACCTGGATTCAGTCCTTCTTGAGTAAAAATGGCTATTATTAATCCAGAAAATGACTTAAGAAGTTCCGGTCTTTTTGCCATACCTAAATACGCATTTGGAAGATATCCCATTGAACCTTCAACCACTTTGAATAATTCTTCAAACTCTGGAAAAGTCTCTCTTAATTCTCCGCCTATGTGATTATGATTCATACTGAAACCCTGCTCGTGTTAATTTAATTTGCGGTGGATTGAAAGTTTTCAAGTTCTTCGAATTCGTGCTCTATGGATAGACTTATTAACGTTCTCCATAAGGGTTCAGATATTCTTTTGTTCAATCCGCAAGATTCTCCAAATGAAACTACATTGACGATTACTTCCTCTATTCTTTCTTCATCAACAACAAGGTTTTTATCATTTTTTACAACTGCTGCCATCTCTATGCATTTTTGTCTTCTAGCCAATAACAATACAAGCTCTCTATCTAACAAGTCTATCTCTTCTCTAACCTGAGTCATCGTCATGTCCATAATATAAGAATCCTAATTTATAGTTTAATTTCAGGCTCAATTATATCAGTAATATTTTGAATCAAAATTTTACAAATGATAAAAAAGTTGGATAAAGACTGTTTTAGTTTTATGCTAATGAACATGAAGATTATTAAAGAACTTGAGGATTTACAAAGTGAGATGCAAGAATGGCGTAGGGACATACATGCCCACCCTGAGATTGCTTTCGAGGAGCACAGAACGGCACAAATTGTTGCTGATAAATTAGAAAGCTTTGGCATAGAAGTTGAAACAGGCATCGCAGGAACAGGTGTCGTTGGAACTCTAAGAAAAGGAATGGGCAACAGATCCATAGGATTAAGAGCAGATCTTGATGCATTATTAATCAATGAAACCAATGACTTCGATTACAAATCTAAGACTCCCGGTCAAATGCACGCTTGCGGTCATGACGGCCACACAACCATGCTCTTAGGAGCCGCTAAGTACCTTTCAGAACAAGGCAACTTTGATGGCACAGTTAATTTTATCTTCCAGCCTGCAGAAGAAAATGAAGGCGGAGGAAGAGCCATGATAGAAGACGGTCTATTTGATAAATACCCAGTTGAATCGATTTACGGAATGCACAATATTCCGGGTATGCCAGTGGGCTCCTTTGCCATTAAACCAGGCCCCATTATGGCTGCATTTGATATCTTTAATCTAAAAGTAATAGGACGAGGTGGACACGCAGCCATGCCACAAACAACGATTGATCCCATCATTGTAGGAACAAAAATTATTGATGCCTTCCAAGCAATAGTCAGCAGATCAATAGATCCTCAAGAGCCATCGGTATTAAGTGTTACTCAATTCCATGGGGGCGATGCTTATAACGTCATACCCAATCAGGTAGAAATAAAAGGATGCACCAGATGTTTCTCTCCTGAAGTGCAAAAGAAGCTAGAAGATGAGATGAGACAAATCTCTGAAAGTATTTGCAAGGCGTATGGTGCTGATTGCGAATTCCATTATGAGCACAGATACCCCGCCACTATAAATTCAGAAGAGGAAGCTCATTTGGCAGGTAGAGTTGCGCAAGAAGTAGTAGGAGAAGAAAGGGTTAACCTCTCTCCTAAACCAGCCATGGGATCAGAAGATTTTGCTTACATGCTTCAAGAAAAACCGGGTAGTTATATCTGGATAGGCAATGGAGACGGAGAAGGCTCTTGTATGATTCATAACCCGGGTTATGATTTTAACGATGAAATTTTGCCTATTGGCGCTACTTACTGGGTCAAAATGGCAGAAGAAATTCTTAGTCCTAACTAATTGCTAAATAGTTAAGCTGACTGAAAATAACAAAAAAGCAACCACCCCTAAAAAGAAAGTAGCAACCAGGATTGCAAGAAATAGGATGCGTAATGGGTTTAAAGTTACGTTTTCAAAAGAAGAACCAACACCTAATACGGCCTTTAACGCCTGTTTAAGCATAAATGATTACGTTTAAGTACATGCAAGCCCCCATCAACAGCAAGCAAGAAGCTTGAACAATTGTAGGTATAACAACAAACATAACCAACGGATTAAAATCCATTTTTGACATCAAATCTGTATTTCTCCATTCTTTGTAGGTCTCTAAGTCGGCTGCTTCTTGAATTATTTTTATACTCATGGTTTTACTCGCTTTTTTAAATAAATTTTATTGATTAAAGTTCTGATAGGTAACCTGAAAGCCTTTCTTTGTTCATGACAAATAATTGCTTCTGGCTCTCTGCCTTTTCTTTTATTTGCTCTAAATTGGTTGGCGCACCTACCTTGATAACACCTACCATGGCCATCATTGAATGAGGAGTGCACTGATAGACATAAACTCCTTCTTTATCAAAAGTAACTTGTACGTCTTGACTCATTGCTCCCATCCAAGGAGCGGCTCCTTGGGGTATCATCCCTTGAATAGAGGCGGAGTTATGAGAAACATCAGTAGCTTTGAAAAGAACCGTATCTCCTGGTTGTATTGAAAGGACAGGAGGCTCAAATACCATTAACCCTTCCTTTCCGTTATTGAGCATCTTAACGGTGTAGTCCGCAGAAATTAATGAGAGAGGTGATAATACAATTAGAGAAAGGAATACTATTTTTAATGCTTTCATTTGATATGTACTAATTAATAATTTTTCTATATTATCATATATATCTATGTCAGTATATAAGTTATATCAATAATACAATATAAGTTTAGATTAACTTAGAAAGGACATCACCCATATCTAAAAAAGAAATTATTAGACAAATAATCTATTTGTTACACTAGCGAACCTTAAAATAAACCTACATGCTTTCATTTAATAATTTAGCCTTGCGAAGAGGCCCTACCCTTCTATTTGAAGGTGTGTCTTTCACGATACATCACGACAATAAAATTGGGTTAGTAGGCGCTAATGGCACCGGCAAGACCAGTCTATTTAAGATGATTCAAGGAGAATTTGAATCGGATGAGGGGCACTATTCACATCCTCCTGATTTAAGAATTGCTTGTCT
>CAJJAM010000038.1 GCA_905182235.1 SAR86 cluster bacterium SAR86B
AACTCTCATTCCTCTTCCTCCGCCACCAGCAACTGCTTTTATAACCAATGAAGAGTTTTTCTTGAGCTCTTTCATGAAGGCAGTGGCTTGCCTTAAGGTAACTTTACCTTTAGATCCTTCTATAACAGGAATTGATAACTTCTCCGCCAAACCTTTTGCTTCAGTCTTTTCTCCAAAAATCTTCAAAACCCTTTCAGAAGGTCCAATAAATTTTATTTTTGCTCGTTTAGCTGCAGAGGCAAACGAAGGATTTTCACTTAAAAAACCATACCCTGGATGAATAGCATCAACCTTAGAAAGTTTGGCTATAGATATTATTTTTTTTATGTTCAGGTAAGCATTGGCACCTTGTTCATCAACTATGAATGATTCATCCATTTTTGATAAGTGAAGGGAACTCGAATCATCTTCAGAATAAATTCCTACTGTTTTTATTCCCAGGTCATTGCATGTTCTTGCTATTCTTATAGCAATTTCACCCCTGTTAGCAATAAGTATCTTCTTCATAATAATTCCTAAAGTTTAAAGAAAAGAAGCTTGAATGCTTTAGAGTCTACCAAAGATCGTATTTTTGCAATTCCGCTCTGCCTACTACCATGTGATGAACTTCGTCAGGGCCATCAGCAAATCTTAGATGCCTGATGTCAGTATAAAGACCAGCTAATGGTGTCCACTGAGATATTCCTGCTGCACCATGCATCTGGATAGCTTGGTCGATAATCAGGCATGCTTTTTCTGGAACCATCGCTTTTATTGCACTTACGTAAACTCTCGCTTCCTTATTACCCAATACATCCATAGCTTTTGCAGCTTGCAGAACCGAAAGACGCATTGCATTAATTTCTATTCTGGCTCTTGAGATAATTTCTAAATTGCCACCGAGCTTTGCTATAGGTTTTCCGAAAGCCTCTCTTGTTCCTGCTCTTTTGACCATAAGTTCTAGTGCAACTTCTGCCTTGCCGATCGTTCTCATGCAATGATGTATTCTTCCAGGACCTAATCTAACTTGTGAAATTTCAAAACCTCTGCCTTCGCCCAATAATATGTTTTCTTTAGGGACTCTGACGTTATCAAATCTTATGTGCATATGTCCTTGGGGAGCATGGTCATGTCCAAAAACCTGCATTCCTTCTAGTATCTCAACACCCGGAGTGTCTTTTGGAACCAATATCTGAGATTGTTGTTTTGAAGGAGCTGCATCAGGACTGGATTTAACCATGACGATCATGATCTTACACCTAGGATCTCCTGCTCCTGAAATATAAAACTTTTCTCCGTTTATTACCCATTCGTCACCATCTAAAACTGCACTTGTGCTGATATTCTTAGCATCAGATGAAGCCAGGTTTGGTTCGGTCATTGCGTAAGCTGAACGAATTTCACCATTTAGAAGAGGCTCTAACCATTCTTTCTTTTGTTCTGGTGTTCCAACTCTCTCAAGAACCTCCATGTTTCCAGTATCGGGGGCACTGCAGTTCATACTTTCAGAAGCTAAAGGATATTTGCCTATCTCCGAAGCAATATAGGTATAGTCTAAATTAGTAAGACTATCCCCAATTATTCCTTCTGAATCAGGCAGAAAGAAATTCCACAAACCCAGTGCTTTAGCTTTATCTTTTGCACCTTCAAGTAGTTCTAGTTGTCTTGGATGCCAAGTCCATCTATCTTCTTTTCCATTTTGGAGAGCATAGAATTCTTCCTGGATGGGCTTAACGTTTTCTTCGCAGTGTTTTTTTATTAACTCTAGAAGTGGGATTGCCTTATCCGACATGGAAAGCTCAAAAAGTTCATTGTGTATATTTGACATATTTATATCTCCTTTTTTTTAAATACTATTAATACGAATACCAGATAGGGGAAGACCAAGCTCTTTCTTGGATGGTCTTTTTCAAATCTTCTCTTGGTTCATTACCGCTCTTTACTGCATCCCAGGTTGACCATCTACAAGTAGGATTCTCAAGCACCCTGACATAATAAAATGCTTTCAATGATGGATCAAATGAAGAGTCCGTCCAAACTGTTTTTAATTCATTGGCACCAACATCCGCACTAATTGAACAATCTGAAATATCTACTAAAGCCCTATTGTCAGGACATCTGTTAGTTATTGGATCTGGTATGAGGCCGTCTGAACAAGCAACATCAATTACTTCTTCATGAGGCTTTCCACTAACCCTATCTACCCAGCCTTTGATGATTTGCACCCTTTGTAGTGGAGCAGAATTCTTATCCCTCAAAGCCCATACTAGAAAAGATGGCTTCTCTCCATCTGAAGACTCAAGATCCTGCCCCATAGGCACGCCTCTTTTATAGGCCTCACCAACCAGATCTTCTTCTTTTAGCATCGCCTTATCAAGGTCGTAACCAGCAAAGAATCTTAATTTTATTCTACTTCCAGAGGTTGCATAAGTTTCTTTTCTTCTAAAAGCATCAAAGATTGAATCTCTTGTATTTTCTTGTGCCCATACCGCTGCCAAACCTGAAGCACCCCAAGTATTAAAGACGGCATTATTAAAAACTCTATCCCCAATTGTCTTTAAGGTTAATTGCCTTATAGGATTGTCCATAAGCATATCAAGGTTTTCACCGCTCATCGGTACTGATCCTCTGCCCTCTGCTGTGCCATCAAATATCCCTATTTTAGATGTAAAATTTGATTCGTCGTCAGATGTAGCGCCTGTGTGAGTGTCACTGGCTCCCACCATTCCGAATTTGTATGGGTTGCCACGACCTTCTTCTTCCATTCCCAAACCATCTAAGTAAGCCTGTCTAACGTACCCACCAAATGGCCTGCTGTAACCAGAACCCCCTACTCTTTGGTCCATAATCTCAAAATCTGCCCACTCATCATCGGGTGACAGTATTGGATGAGTTTCAGAAGTGCCTTTAACCTGGGTCATTTCAACCAAAGGTTCATTTCTCATTCTGAATTCTGCGTATTGACTGGCTATAGGAAGACCGTCCCAATTTTCCATTTCAAACATTTGGCCATTTGAACCATTTGAGTTGTGAGGAATTGCCAAAGTGTCAACTCCGTTCTCTCTTAGTTCATCCATCCAAGACCAGAGGTCTTCTGGATTTAGTGACTTTAATCTTGTGAAAGGCTCAACGGTAAATTTATTGCCTTTGTAGATTACATTCCTATGCAAATTTCCACCCTCATGCGGAGGAGATCCTTCAAAATTACATCCTGCACCGGTGAGTAAACATTTTAATGGTGCGGCACCCTCAGTATTAGAAGATCTCGCCGTGGAAGATGTGTATTCATAAGCTACAAAAGTAGTAAAGTTTCCTGGGTCATTGTGTCTTTGAGCACTTTGGATAACATCCTTCCAAGCAGTTCTATGAACATCAACATCATACAAAGTTGAGCCTCGGGCTGTATCTCCGGTTACATAAGCAACCGTCCTGGTCCAAATATTACTGAAATTTGCAACATTCCTTACATAACTTTGGAAAAGAACACTTCTAGCTGCAACGGATTCTTGGTTTAGATTCTCAGGTATATTTAAATTATGAAAAGGCTCTGTTCCTGCTTTTCCATTGTCAGGATCAGCCCAATCTGGAACGCTACCTAATAAAAACCCGTGATCTGTAACTGCATAAAAGTCCAACGGCTCTCTTAACTGCATGTCATAACCCAGAGCGTGTTT
>CAJJAM010000039.1 GCA_905182235.1 SAR86 cluster bacterium SAR86B
AAATATCTAAATAGAAGATTTGACGTAATTAGCCCAGTCGATCCAGATAAAAATGTTCTTCCAGTTAGTGGGACCAGAGAAGGAATTTTTTCCTTTATTCAAGCCACTCTAGATACTAGCAAAAAAAACCCGACGGTTGTAATGCCCAATCCTTTTTATAAGATTTATGAAGGAGCTACCCACTTAGCCGGTGGCAAACCTTACTACGTAAACTCTACAGAAGAAGGTGGTTTTAAGCCTAATTTTGAATCAATTTCTGAAAAAACATGGTTGGACTGTCAGTTACTTATCTTGTGTTCCCCTTCCAACCCTACTGGGTACACTATGGGGAAAAAAGAATATCTTAAAGTTCTAGAGCTCGCTGAAAAATATGATTTTCTTGTTTGCTCAGATGAATGTTACATAGATTTATACCCTTCATCTGGAGAAGCTCCAGTAGGATTGATTGAATGTTGTGACCTAACCAATCCAGGTTCGAGGGCGGTTATTTTTCACAGCTTATCAAAACGCTCTAATTTAGCTGGCTTGAGATCTGGTTTTATTAGTGCAAATGAGAAAGTCATTACAAAACTTCTTTTATACAGAACATATCATGGTGCCACCCTCTCTGTACCTGCACAAAAAGCTAGTGCTTGGGCTTGGTCTAACGATGCATACGTTGAAGATAATAGAAAAAACTATGACGAGAAATACGCTGTTGCCCTGGACCAAATAGATCAAAAATTTAATGTGACTAGACCGAGTGGAGGTTTCTATTTTTGGATCAAGCTGCCAGTTGATGACCTGACTTTCACGAAGGAGCTCTACCAAGAACATAACGTAATTGTCTTACCTGGTTCTTTCTTGGGTGTAGAAAATAAAGGCCAGAACCCTGGCTCAGGATTTATCAGGATTGCCATTGTTCATGACATTGAAACACTAAGAAAAGCAGCCTCCTGCATCAACAAAACTTTGGAATATTTCTCCGAAGATCAATAAAAATAACTTCGAAATACCATTAACTCTCTCTAGTACCTATAATGGCACGATGAATATATTCCCTTTAATTGCCATAGGAACTTCCACTACCAATCTCAAAGGAGAGATTTTAGACGTTAGATATCAATTAATAAGATCTAAAAGCGGTCTTACTTCCTGCTCAACCAACCCCTCTCCTCTTTATGATAAAGATTCTTCTTATGAAATGCTTCTAGAGTTATATGACACGTTAAAAGACCTAGATGATAGTCAAATTGAGGAGCACATAAGAAATCAAGAAACCACGCAAGAAAAGATAAACCTTAATGAAGGGTCAACCCACTCTGAAAGAATAAAGTTTGTAATTCATAAGATCGAGAAGGACGATGCTGTAAATGACGTTAAAGATGCGTACTTAAAACTACACTGTATATCACAAAGATTAACTGAACCAAACTCAATAAATCTAGAAGGAATCTTTAATGCATTGCCTAACGTAGCATGGACCAATCATGGACCTATGGATCCTGCTGATGTAGAAGTATTAAGAGAAGATTATGATTACTTGTTCATTAGGTCATTGGATAAATTTCCTTGTTTAACTGATTACGTTATTCCTTCCGGTGTAAGGATTGCAGATGCATCCAGAGTTAGATTGGGCGCCTATCTAAGTGAAGGCACTACTGTTATGCATGAGGGTTTCGTAAACTTCAATGCCGGCACACTGGGTCCAGCAATGATTGAAGGAAGAATATCAGCAGGAGTTGTGGTTGGTAAGAATTCTGACTTAGGTGGAGGATGCAGCACCATGGGGACACTTTCTGGTGGCAATGATGTAAAAATATCCGTGGGAGAAGATTGCCTCTTAGGAGCTAATTCTGGACTTGGAATTCCATTAGGAGACAGATGCATCGTAGAAGCAGGACTATATTTAACTGGAGGTTCAAAAGTTGAAGTCCTAGATCAAAGTAGTAACTTAATAGTAACAGTGAGAGCTTCTGAGCTATCCTTAAAACCCGATCTTCTTTTTATAAGAAATTCACTTAGTGGCACAATCCAGTGTAAACCGAATAAAAAAAGTGTTGTATTGAACGATCAACTGCACTCAAACGACTGAACTCATTCTTATGAATCCTACAATAGAATTAGCAAAAGAGCTTATGTCTAGAGCTTCTGTAACTCCTTTGGATGAAGGGTGCCAAGATCTTATAGCTCAAAGACTGGAAAAAATTGGGTTCAATATAGAACACATGCCTTTTGAAGAAGTAAAAAATTTATGGGCTACTTACGGGAAAGAAGGACCTCTTTTTATTTTTCTAGGACACACTGATGTTGTTCCCACTGGACCAATTGAAGATTGGAAAAATGATCCCTTTTTACCTTTAGAAGAAAACGGTTTTTTAATTGGACGAGGAGCAGCAGACATGAAAGGAAGTGTTGCTGCCTTTGTGACGGCAATAGAAGATTTTATAGCTGAGAACAAAGAGTTCAACGGACGCATTGGTCTCATGCTAACGAGCGATGAAGAAGGACCTTCTGTGAATGGTGTAAAAAAAGTTATTAAAGAACTTCAAAGTAGGCAAGAAAGTATAGATTGGTGTCTCGTTGGAGAACCTACAGCAAATCACCAAGTTGGAGATGTCATTAAAATTGGCAGGAGAGGTTCCTTGGGTGCTTCCATTAAGATTCAAGGGATACAAGGTCACGTAGCCTATCCGCAAAAAGCCCTGAATCCTATACACGAATCATTAGGTGCAATTAATGAAATTTCTAAATTAGCTTGGAAAGATGAAACGGGCAAATTTCAAGACAGTGCCCTACAAATTTCAAACCTTAATTCAGGAAC
>CAJJAM010000040.1 GCA_905182235.1 SAR86 cluster bacterium SAR86B
AGTGCAGCGAAAGTATGAAACATCACTAAGTACCCGGCATCCATTATGGAGTTGGCTATCTTGTCGGTACTGTAGGTACCAGAGATTGCTGCGTAACCTGAACTCATGCCTTTTCCGGCAATCATGATATCTGGTTTGATTTCGTAATCCTCACAAGAGAATTTGAAACCTGTTCTTCCAAATCCAGTCATAACTTCATCGGCTATTAAGAGTATGTCATTCTCAATAAGTATTTTTTGAGCTTCAACCCAATAACCTTCCGGGGGATAGATCGCACCTCCACTGGATCCATTAACGGGCTCCATTAATAAGGCAGCAATATTTTCTGCGCCGTAATGCTGTATAACTTTTCTTAAATTATCTAAATAGTAATCTTTAGCTCCTGGATGAAAGCTTCCTAAAGGGCACCTTAATGGATAGGGAGTTTCTATGGTTTTAGCACCAGGAAGGTAGCTTTCCATGCCCCTTTTTCTTGCAGCATGTCCTGAAATTCCTGACATATTTAGTGTGGTACCGTGGTAGGAAAGAGACCGAGTTAAGATAATCTTCTTTTCAGGTTTCCCTCGGCTGGCTTGGTATTGAATTGCCATTTTTACAGCCGATTCATTGGCTTCTGAACCTCCCGAAGAAAGGTGTATACGAGTCAGGTGAGGTGGCAACCAATGGTCCCTTAATTCGTCTAATAATTGTTCTCTTTCAGGTGTTAAAAAAGGAGGTAGAACGTAGGTATTTTTTATAGCACTTGCTTTAATTACTTCCGCAACCTCTTCTCTACCATAGCCAATATTATTAACTACAGCCCCTCCGGCTGCATCTAAAATTTTGAAACCTTCTTTGGTGTATAGGTAAGCGCCTTCAGATTGTACAATCTCTAAACCCAAGTCTTGGGGTAAGTATGGCCATTTAATCATATCTAAATACCTTTAAAGTTATCAATCAATAACAAGAAGCCAATGAATATTTGAAAACAAAGAGTTGCCCACAATATCATCTTTGTAGCAGTCTTAGGTTGAAGTTCCTTTTCCAATTTACTGATTAGGAAGAGTGCGCCAATATTTACTATGGGCAAACCCAATGCCGCCCAAATACCAGCAATAATAAATAACATTATTGGATTGGGAAGAATAAAATAGAAAACTCCAGAAAGGAAAGGTATAACAAAAGCTATAATTTTTATGAGCTTTGCCCTGGTGTCCTCTTTTTCTAGAATTAATCCTGTCGATATAAAATAATCTGCAATGGTTCTGGTAAATGCTGCTGTGCCTGAAAGTAAGGTTGAAAAAAGAACAAAGAATGCAAGAGCCACAAACAACCATTTAGCCCAACTTCCAAGAACAAGAGCAAACATATTTTGAAGTGCTCCTATGATGTCTATATCCCAAAATGAATTGTTGGAGAGTGCTTCTTGTAATTCAGGCACTTGATGAAGAACCCCAGCACCAAGAAAAAAGAAGGGCAGGGTTCCTATTGTTATGAACATGACCGTTACCCAGACGTCTGTCTGCATTACTTTTATCCAGCCTTTAGTTTTTTCTAAGTCACCTTCGTTATCTGGAGCATAACCCTTCTCCAAGCACCAGTAAGTGTAAGCCATGATTTCTCCATAACTTATTCCTGTAAATCCAAAGACGGCCAAGGCCAGAGGGAGATGGTCCATAGGGAAATCAAAAGATAAGCCTTCATATACTTGTGCTGCATTAATTTCGTATGGCGTTGCTTGCATGGAGAATGCTATGACCATTGTTACTAAAGAGAAGAACAAGACCATCACAAGCAATATTTTTTCAAGAGTTTGATAGGACCCCCAATAAAGAATAAACCACGTTAATAGGCAACTAATCACAACCCATGCTGCTACGTTAATTTGAGGAATCATCATATGGCCTGCTTCAGCCACTGCGCCCGCAAGACCACCCATACCCGCTATTGAAGGCACAACCCCAATAAACATAAACCAGACCAGCCACGAGGTTGTTTTGCCTTTTATGGTGGTTTTAAAACCAGGCATATCTGCAAAGGCTTCTAAAAAAGTTTTTCTAGTAATGACAACGTATCTACTTATTTCTGCCTGAATGATTGGTTTACTCCACATACTCAATAAGAGCCACCAAAGTAAAGTAAATCCTGCCGCAGCTCCAAGTAAAGGAGTCATGACAATTGAGCCACTGCCAACGACACTGCCAGTAACGATCACGCTGGGTCCTATGTATTTAAGTCGGCCCCATAAGGATTTTGGTGGATTATTCATTGGGTATGTTGCTTATTTTATGGTTTTTTATTTACGAGTATGGTGGATTTTGTATCATTTTATGGAACAATTCATTTGTTTTATTAATTTCCTAATATAAATCTTACTGATGAAATTTAAAGTTGCGTCTGGATTACAAATTGTTACTAGCACTTGGGGGTCTAAGAATGATCCGGTGGTCATACTTTTACACGGAGGTGGACAAACTCGTCACGCTTGGGGTTCAACAGGAGAGAAATTAAGCCAATCAGGATTTTATGTCATCGCCTTAGATTTAAGAGGACATGGAGATAGCGATTGGGACAGTAAAGGAGATTATTCTATAGATGCCTATAAAGATGATTTGGCTTCCATTATCCACCAATTAGATAAACCTGCCTCATTGGTGGGGGCGTCATTAGGCGGTATGGCATCGCTGTCACTAGCTGGAGACAGCAAGACGAGAGATTTATGTTCAGCATTGGTGATGGTTGATATTGGCCTATACCCCAATGAAGAGGGGTCTGATCAAGTTATTAAATTCATGAGCTCTGGTAAAGAAGGTTTTAAGAGTCTGGAAGAAGCTGCATTAGCAATATCAAGCTATTTACCTCATAGAAAGAAACCTCGAGACACCAAAGGTCTTGAAAAAAATTTAAGGCTAAAGAAAGACGGAAGGTATTACTGGCATTGGGACCCAAGATTTATTGAAGGAAGGTCTAAAAACAATGTCTCTAATTACAAAGAAAACCAAGTTGAATTAGCTAAAGGAGTTAGCGTCCCTACTTTGCTCATCAAGGGAGCTTTAAGCAATGTCCT
>CAJJAM010000041.1 GCA_905182235.1 SAR86 cluster bacterium SAR86B
TAAAAATTTGTTGGTTATTCTAAATGATAATCAAATGTCCATCTCTGAAAATGTGGGAGGTCTTAGAAATTATCTATCTAGAATATGGGCCAGCAAAACCTATAACAAAATCCGTGAAGGAGGAAAAACAGTATTAACTTACGTGCCTGCCGCTAAAGCTTTCGTTAGAAAAGCAGAAATACACGCCAAAGGCATGGTAGCTCCAGGAACTCTGTTTGAAGAGTTGGGTTTTGAATACATAGGTCCTGTTGATGGACATGATTCCATTGGGTTAGTAAAAATCTTAGAAGACATAAAAAGACTTAAAGGGCCTCGTTTTCTTCACATCATCACAACCAAAGGTAAAGGCTTTTCTCCTGCAGAAAAAGATCAGATTGGTTTCCATGCTATTAATAAGATTAAACGAGCAGAAAGCGCGCAAGCAAAAGAAGTTGAAACTAAATCCTCTCCTTCTTATTCAGAGGTTTTTGGCGATTGGCTTTGTTACAAAGCTAAGAACGATGAAAGACTCATGGCCATTACTCCAGCTATGAGGGAAGGCTCAGGAATGGTTAAATACTCCAAAGAATTTCCAGACAGATATTTCGACGTTGCCATTGCCGAGCAACATTCCGTAACTTTTGCTGCTGGTTTGGCGTGTGAAGGAATGAAGCCGGTTGTCGCCATTTACAGCACCTTCTTGCAAAGAGCCTACGATCAATTGATTCATGACGTAGCCCTACAAAATCTAGATGTTTTATTTGCAATTGACCGAGCTGGTCTGGTAGGAGCGGACGGAGCTACCCACCAAGGAGCTTTCGATCTTTCCTACCTTAGATGTATACCCAACATGATAATCATGACACCTTCCAACGAAGACATGGCTTGGAAAATGCTCAATACAGGCTTTAATTACGAAGGGCCAGTGGCCATTCGCTACCCCAGAGGAACAGGTTCTTCTCAACCAATACATAAAGATGACAGTGAAATTGAAATAGGTAAAAGTACCGAAGTAAGATCTTCTGAAAACAAAACGACTGCCCTATTATCTTTTGGCAATTGTTTAGAAACAGCACTAATGGTTTCAGAAAAAATAGATGCAACGGTCATAGACATGAACTTTGTTAAGCCTTTAGACGTTAAAAAAATTGCTCAAATTTCTAAGGAATTTAAACTTCTAGTATCTTTGGAAGAAAATAGTTCACAAGGTGGAGCTGGATCTGCCATTGCAGAATGCCTCTCGAAAGAAGGTACAAATGTTTCGCATCTAATTATTGGTTTACCGGATGAATTTATTGATCACGGAGATCAACAGCAACAAAAAGTTACAACAGGATTGGCTGAAGAGGAAGTGTTGGCAGCGATAGAAAAAAGACTAGACCTTATTTCTTAAGAAGATGACCCATGTGGTCAGCCTTTACTCCTAAATAGTCCTTGTTGTGTTCAGAAGCATCAACTTCTATAGAAACTCTATCAACAACATCAATGCCCGAATCTACCAGGCCCTCTATCTTTAGTGGATTATTTGTCATCAGCCTAACCGCAGAGATATTCATTGAAGATAAAATTTCTCCGCAAACAGAATAGTTTCTTTCGTCGGCTTCAAAACCTAAACTTTCATTCGCTTCTATTGTATTCAATCCTTTGTCTTGAAGTTCGTAGGCCTTTATTTTATTTCCCAAACCTATTCCTCTGCCTTCTTGTGCCATGTAAATAATTAGGCCATTTCCTTCAGCTGCTATTGTTTTAAGCGCCATCTCCAATTGCGAGCCGCAATCACACCTTAGACTAAACAAAGCATCTCCTGTTAGGCATTGCGAATGGATTCTGAGCAAAGGGTTATCATCAAGCTTACCAAGGGATATGGCTAGATGTTCTTCATTATTGGAAGTATCTTCAAATGCCGTAATAGAGAATTCTGCCCATGGTGTGGGTAATTTTGCTTTCGCTAAAGTTTTTATTTTCAAGAGATTGTCCTTGTTTGCGGCTATTTTACTTTAATCCCTAAAATCTTATTCAATATATTATCAATAACATCACAAAAACAATTAAGGCAGATAAAGACCCTGCAAAAACATCATCAATCATGACATTGAAAGCACCTTCTTTGTTGTCATATTCCTTAATAAGACCTGGCTTCCATATATCAAACAAACGAAAAAGTACAAAAGCTAAGAACAGCCAAGGCAACCCTTTTTCAAATAGTGCAATTGGTATACATGCTATCCACATTCCAACAAACTCGTCCCAAACAAAACTACCAGGGTCTTCTTCACCTTCAACCGTCCGAGGGTAAATGTAGAGTCCAATTAAAAAACAAAAAATAATAAATAAAATAAATAAGAAGAAGTGAACATAATTCTCTATAAAAGAAGAGAAGAGAAAATAGTAAATACAAGCAGCAACTACACTCCCTGCCGTACCTGGGGCTATGGGAGAAAGTCCTGAACCAAAACCTAAAGATATAAAAGAAAGCAGTTTTTTAAGATTCATATTATCCTCTAGAAATGACCGTACCCATCTTGAATTTTTACTTCAATACCTTGACTGTCTTTTACCGTAACAGAGCTTCCTTTTGTCATTTTTCCTATAGCCGTTATGGGGATCTTGAGTTCTTCTGCAATTCCTTCGATCTCAGATAAGTATTTTTCATTAGCAGAAAAACATATTTCGTAATCATCTCCCTGATTAATTTCTCCACTTGTTAAAGGTTCTGTAAGGCTGGTTGGAATATCATCTATCAATATCTCACAACCTAAATTTGATTCTGAACAAATATGTCCTAAGTCTTTAATCAATCCATCAGAAACGTCAATTGCAGAGCTGGCTATTCCTATTAATCTTTGCCCTAAGTCAATCCTGGCACGGGGCCTGAGATAAGATGAAATTTCTTTTGTATTATCTTCATCGTTCTGTAGAGCCCTTAGACCTCTGGAAGCTTCGCCTATGAAGCCTGAAATAAACACTAAATCTCCCTCTATAGATCCTTTTCTTGTTAGTGCCTTACCTGGATCACAGTATCCTGTTACTTGAACAGAAATAGATAAAGATCCTTTAGTGGTATCTCCTCCAATTAAAGGGAATTTGAATTCTTCAGAAATTATTCTCAATCCTTCACTAAAATCTTTTAACCACTCCTCATCAAAATCTTCCATGGTTAACGCTAAGGTGTACCAAGCTGGAGTCGCTCCACAAGCAGCTAAATCACTGAGGGCAATTGCCACAGAACGGTAAGCTATATCCGTTGCATTCATGGAAGAAAGAAAGTGAACGTCTTTTATAGATGTATCAATTGAAACTATTGACTCTTTGTTAGAAGAATTACTAATGATCGCAGCATCATCACCAACAGAAACTCTGACGCCCTGTTCCGCTAAATAAGCGGAACCGACATCAGAGAAATATTTCTGAATTATTTTATGTTCGTCCAAGGACAAATACCTCCTTAGACAACAGAGATTTACTCTGGGATAGCTTCAAATAAGCCTGTAGCTCCCATTCCACCACCTACACACATAGTTACTATTCCGTACTTACCACCAGTACGTCTTAACTCTCTTGTTAGGTGACCAACTTGTCTAGAGCCTGTCATGCCAAAAGGATGACCAATAGCAATCGAACCACCATTGATGTTTAGCTTTTCAGTTGGAATATTCAACTGATCTCTGATGTAAACAACTTGAGATGCAAATGCTTCATTCAGCTCCCAAAGGTCTATATCTTCTACGGTTAAACCAGCAGATTTAAGAAGTTTAGGTATAGAATAAATTGGACCTATGCCCATTTCATCTGGCTGACAACCAACAGTTGTAAAACCTCGGAAATAAGCCAATGGTTTTAGACCTAGTTCGTTTGCTTTCTCTTCACTCATGACGAGTGTGACAGAAGCTCCATCGGAAAGTTGAGATGCATTGCCTGCAGTTACAGATCCGTTTTCTGGATCAAAAACTGGGTTTAAGCTTGCAAGACCTTCAAGTGTTGTTTGAGGCCTGTTGCAATCGTCTCCATCCACTACAACATCAACTTCTTTTTCAGCACCCGTTTCTTTATTCTTAAGCATCATTTTTGTAGCCATGGGAATAATTTCATCATCATAACGGCCAGCATCTTGAGCAGCTGCGCATCTTTGTTGACTTGAAAGTGCGTATTCATCTTGGGCTTCTCTTGAAACGTCGTATCTTTGTGCTACTGCTTCAGCGGTAGTTCCCATTGCATGATAAATTCCTGGTGCGTTTGCAGCCAGATCTTCATTAACGTACATGTGCATGTTCGTGTGCCCTTGAGAAGTGCTTATAGATTCTACTCCTCCAGCAATAATGCAATCTGAAAAACCACTTTGGATTTGAGTTGCAGCCATTGCTATTGAATTAAGACCAGAAGAGCAATAACGATTTACTGTGATTCCACCAGTTTCAATAGGAAGGTTTGAAAGAACAGCAACATTTCTTGCAATGTTATGTCCTTGAGCCCCTTCAGGGTTTCCGCAACCTAAGATAATGTCTTCCACCATAGAAGCATCTACCTGCGGGTTTCTTTCTAAAAGTGCATTGACAATGTGAGCTGTCATATTATCTGCACGAGTGTTATTAAAGCCACCACGGAATGATTTTGCTAATCCCGTTCTGACGCTGTCTACTATTACTGCATTACGCATATATTCTCCTTTTTAAATCAATATTTTCTAAAATTCGGGCGGTAAATATTAGGTTACTGTTGGTTTTTAAGCAAGTTAATTTAAGGCCTAAAAACTACATGGTTGTAACCATAATTTCTTCTGAATCAACGGGTAAAACTACTAACGTGCCATCTTGAACAAGCAGCCAGTCTTCTCTAACTTCATCAACCCCTCTTACAAACATCAATTCAGTTAAATAATTGCTAGGTGCTGGCGTTAAGTGATAAAAAACTAATTTCTTAACTCCGGCTTTATTAGCTATATCTGCAGCTTCAATCAACGTTGTATGGTAAGTCTTAATATCAGCCATAAGTTTGGCTCGAAGTTTTGCCCCGTTCTGTAAGGCAAAGTTTTCTATAACTGCAACCATATGATTGGCTTGAGCTTCATGAAAAAGAACATCAACACCCATAGAATTATCAATCACGCTTTGTGCATAAGAAGTATCACCAGTAATTACGAGCGACCTTCCTTTGTATTCAAATTTGTAACCAAGCGCTGGTTCAATGGGCTCATGGATTACTTTAAATGCGGTAATCTTCAGATCGCCATTATCAAACAACACAGGCTTATTCAAATCTATAACATGAGTATTGAAGCCGGCATACTGACGAGATGCGATAGCCTCGCCGTGGTGTTCACTTCTAAAGTCGTAATCACGTTCATAAGCCTTTTCAAATCCTTCGGTAACTAGAGAAACTCCTTCTGGACCAAACACTTTCAATTTGTCTTTTCGATTCTGCATAATCCATGCGGCTTGATGCAATATTGGAAGATCAGATATATGATCTGAATGTAGATGAGTTAGAAGAACTGCATTAATCTTGCTAAATGGGATATTCCAGCTTCTCAAGTTATTGACGCTTCCAGCGCCTGTGTCCACGATAAAGATATCATTACCTGCTTTTACTAAAATACATGTTTCAGCTCTTCCCAGACTAGGAATGGGTGATCTTGATCCACAAACGGCAGCACTCAGTGAATCTTCTTTTGGAAGATTATTAGAAGTATTAGCCATCCCTGCCAGAACAGATGTCATAAGCCTGTCTTGCACGGAAGGAACCTGCAGTAGCACAAAAGCAGTAATGGAAAAAACAGTCAGTGCAGCAATAATTCTTAAAATAATTTTCATTTAGATTCTTCTATATAACGATCTCTATTAAACTAGGCCCTTCTGAACTTATGCCATCGGAAAAAGCTTTGTGAAACTCTTCTACCGACAGTGTTCTCTTCGCTGGAACTCCTAATGAATTAGAAAGAGAAACCCAATCAATCTCAGGGTTGTCTAACGAAAGCATTGAAGTTGCCCTATCACCTGTTTCCAATGCCCCTACTCTTTCTAATTCTACTTGCAATATTGCATAAGCTTTATTAGAGAAAATTAAGTTTGTAACATTGAGTCCTTCTCTTGCTTGAGTCCATAAAGCCTGAATGGTGTACATTGCACCTCCATCTCCATGGAGGCAAATAACAGGTCTGTCTGGAGCACCTATTGCAGCTCCTGTTGCTAAAGGCAATCCTTGGCCTATGGATCCTCCTGTCAGAGCCAACCAATCAAGGGGTTTCGCATTCCATGCGTGTGGCGTTACAAAAAAACCTGAAGTTGCAGCCTCATCACACACCACTGCATCTTCTGGTAAAAGACTGGCAAACAAGGGGCCCAAGGTTGCAGGGTCTAATTCACCTGAGGTCGGAGCTTGTGCATCATTCTCAGGAATTAAATGTCCATCAATAGAATTTCCTTTCAACATATCGTTCAGAGCATGGAGAGCATATTTTCCATCTTGAAAAGGAGAAGCCAATTCAATCAGAGTGCACTCATCAGGTGACAAAAAACTTTTCTTACCTGGATAAGCAAAGAAAGAAACGGGGGGTCTGGTGCCAATAAAAACAATAGTTTCAACTCCCGACAAGAATTCTTCAGCCATTTCTGCAAAATAAGGTATGGGTTCAACTTTAGTAAGACCCGCACCTCGCCTATGACGTTTCACAAAGGTGTCCGTTGCCAATCTGCAACCCGAAGCTGTAGCTATTTTCCCAGCCAAGGTTACGCATTCTTCATCTAGAAATTCACCTCCTAAAAAAAGCATCGTTTTGGAATTTGAAGATAGTGCCTTATAGGCTTCATCGACCAGAGCATCGTCAATCCCTTCAGGTCCTTGGATGTCTAACTTCTTTCCTAAATTATCTGTTTCACCCCAAGCACAATCTGCTGGCACCAGCATAGTAGCAATTTGTCCCGGAAATTTATGAGCCGCTTGCCAAGCTTTTGAACCCAATGCAGACAAATCATCAGGAGAAGAGCTTCTTCCAACCCAATCCGAACTGGCTTTGGCCAATCCATCGAGATCTGAGGTTAAAGGAGCATTGTATTGAAGGTGATAAGTTGCATGATCTCCAACAATATTTAACATGGGAGTTCTGGCTTTTTTAGCGTTGTGTATGTTGGCGAAGCCGTTCCCAAGTCCCGGGCCTAAATGCAATAAATTAGCTGCTGCTTTTCCTGACATACGAGCATATCCATCAGCTGCACCTGTCACAACGCCTTCGAACAAGCCTAGCACAGGCCTGATTTCTGGGTGATGATCAATTGCTGCCACTAAGTGCATTTCTGAGGTGCCCGGATTAGCAAACACAACTTCCAAGCCATTTTCTATCAAAGTTTTAATCAACGCGTCAGCAGAATTCATTCTTTTATTAACTCAATCTAACGATACGTGTTCCTATGTTTCCACCCGCCAATAAATCAACAAAAGCTTCAGGTGCAGCTTCTAATCCTTCAACTTTATCAGTTAAGATTTTTAAATCTCCTGACCCTATCCACTCCAGTATCTCATCGGTGGCGCGGTCGTATTTTTCAGCAAAATCAAAGATTAAAAAACCTTCCATTTTGATGCGATTGTTAATTAGCAGTCCAGGAATTCCTCTTGGTCCAGGTTCAGGGGAGCTAGTATCGTATTGAGAAACAACGCCACAACAAGCTATTCGGCCACCTGGGTTCATTCTAAATAAGGCTGAACCCAATATCATTCCGCCTGTATTATCAAAATACACATCAAGGCCATTGGGGGTTGAGTCTTTTAGGTTTTGTCGAAAATTTGCGTCTTTGTAATTTAATGCCGCATCAAAACCAAGCCTATCTTTGAGAATATTGCATTTGTCATCATTTCCAGAAATTCCAATTACATGACATCCTTTAATTTTAGCAATTTGACCAACCATGTGACCAACCGAACCAGCTGCCGCAGAAACCATAACTGTATCCGAAGGTTTTGGGTCTCCTACTTCCAGTAATCCAAAATACGCTGTTAAACCATTTATACCCAGAGGTCCTAAATAAAGTTCAGGATCAACGCCTTCACGCATCAAAGTAAGAGACTCTATTTTTTGAAGAGAATATTCTTGCCAGCCCGTTTGAGTAAGAACCATACTGCCAACTGGAAAAGAAGCTTCTGAGCTTTCAACAACTTCACCAATCCCCGTGCAATTCATAACTATTCCTGTTTTTGGGGCACCTGCATAACTCGCGCTGCCTTGTAAACCTGCCCTGGTACCAGCGGTTATAGCAAAAGAAATGGTTTTAACTAGAACTTCTCCTGAGCTGGCTTTTGGTATGGGCGATTCGACTATCTTATAGTTACCTTCAACTAATTTTCCTTCCGGTAAACTATCAATGATTACTTGCTTATTCTTTTCCATTTTTTTCTTAAAACTTTATTTAATAAGAGCGGCTACAGCCAGTGATTTTGCATCATAGTTAACAAAAATTGGGGAAGACCAGGCTCTCTCTTCAGATGTCGATAAACAATCATCTTCCTGAGGTGTCTTAAAGTCACCGTGACAAATATTGACCTTTTCACACTCCCCGGATTCATTGTAAGTACACCTTAGGTTGTTAGCATTAATGGTTGCGGATGGCTCTTGAATGGCTCTAACGTAATACGAAGCATCTCTTGCTGAACTTTCAAAACTTTCGTCTGTAAATGTTATTGAACAACCTTCTCCTTTCATTGGACATTCAAAAGACTGCCATACGTCTTGTATTAGATTATTTACATTTTCCCCGGCGTACATTTGTGGAGTAATTTTAATAACTTCAATTCGTGATATTTTCTTTCTAACATCGGACGGGTTGTAACATTCATTCTTACAAATACCCTTAATGTCTTCTTGAGACAATTGAGTTGAAGAGTAATCTGGACAGCCTGGTTTCTGTTCAAAAGCTCCCAAAGCTTTTACACCAAAAGTAGGATTTTTAGATTGAGTTATCTCTCCTCCCATTGGAATAGTTCCATCGTCTCGGACCAAATCAAACCAGAGCAATATCCTATCTCCGCTAGTACCATAGGTTTCCTTACGTCTCATGCCGTCCCAAATAGACTGACGATCTCTTCCTGAAGAATGGACAGCCGCTAATCCTCCGGTTGTAAAAAATGAAGCTTGGCGTTCGGCTTCAAAAATATCAAAACCCATCCTTTGGTTTAATAAATCTCCAGGGGCTATGAAGAGAGTTTCTGCTACTGGCTCTTCCATAGGAAAGAGCAATTCACTTATATCTGGATTGGTTGCGCCATTGGCTTCGGTGGTAACAAATCTATCAATTTCTTTATAACCTGTACCTGGACGAGCACGGTGATTATCACTTGAAGCAATAAATCCAAAATTAAATCTCTGAACTTCTTCTTCATCAAAATTACTTATAGCTAGGGCGTATTGGGCAGAGCCGCCCGGTCTGTAATTAAAAGAAGGTATGAAGCAATCTTTGCATTGCCCAGAATCAAGCCAATCTTCTATCCTAACCCCGGGCACAGAGTGAAACCCACCGGCTCCCATGTTCGCAAAGTTTGAACGAGTTTCTTCTTCTCTTATCGAGCACTCAAGACTATCTATCCCTTCAGCCAAACATCTTTTTGCAATAATCTCACCCGCTTTCCAGCAACTAGGAAGATATTCTTTTGTAGGTTCAGGGCACAACAATGAACCCTCTTGATTCTCTACTGCAGCCCGCCAGGGTCTGTACTCTTCTGAATTTCCATGACCAGACATTACTTCAATAAGAATTTGCAAGTTGTCATCATTAAAATCTTTGTTTAATTGTTTATCCCATGAAATGTTCGGCGGACTGTAAAAGCCCCAAGTATTTCCATGAGGTATAACAATGGCAGGAATGTCTAATTCATTTAATTTTTTATAGAGGTCTTGAGGTGTCACAGCGCTTTCATAACAATCAGAAGGTAATAAATTCGAACTAATCCCTTCTTCGCAATAAGGAACCCCTGTCAGCTCTTTTCCAAACTCAATAAAATTAAAATAACGATGACGATTCTTAAAATCTAAAACAGCTAATGGTTTAAATTGTTCGGCATTAGAGCCTAGTGTTTGCCTCATTCCAACCGTAGCCAGACCTCCTGCGCCAATGGGTCTTTTCGGTGTTTTCCCCTCTTCGATATCTAAAAACATTACGTTCTTATGACCATAATGATCGTTGGCTTGTTGCCCTACTTGTGTCCATTCAAACCCTAAGAAAGTTACCATGTCAGGATCTTTTTCGTCTGCAGGGGCGTTGCATTGCCTAACGGCTTCTTTTATTTCCTGCCACTTTCTTGGCGTAGATGCTTCGGCATGATCCGTAGTTACCCAAAAATCTATTGCAGAGCAAAAACGAGCATAGTCACAAGCATCCGATATGGGATGCGGGCCTTCCCCATTCAATATAGGTAAACTCCAAAGGAACGCGTCGGTTGAATAAGAGGTATGCACATGAGTGTCGCCAAATAGAATTTGTTTGGCGCCAGGCATAAAGTCTTCTTGAGCTTTACTCTTTTTATCAACGAGATGCTGAGGGTAAACATCCTCTACGGAAGAGCCTGCGGATTCCAGATCTCCGTACCAATTAAACTGAACACCAAGAAGATAGACTGCAACCACAAGTACAAGGCTGCCGATAAGAGAGTAAAAATATTTCATATTAATAGTTTAGACATTAATACACGGTTCGTCATGGATTGGGGTAAGATTTTGTAAATCAATTATCATTCCAAATTAAGCTTTCTTTCCTAGCAGAGCATCTTCAAAAACTCTGACCTTTAGCTCTTTTGCCTCTTCTGCAGAAAGCATCTGATTCTCTCTCAGTTCAATCCAATAACCGGTGGAATTTATTGAGGTTAAATAAATTTGCATTGAAACATCCAGTTCCTTTACTTCGGGCAGCCATTTGTACATTAAAGACTTTAAATTAATCTGATTTTTTTCATAATTATCTTGAAGTGTTTTATATTTCCACTTATTGGCTAAAGTTGCTCTAATGAATTGCAAATAGGTTTCGTACAATTTTGCTTCTAGTTCAAAAAGATCCCTTATTCTTCGACTTAAATCTCCCTCAGGGCGGATTTTAATTAAAGCTCTATCATAGGAATCCTTAACTCTCGTATCCATCTTTAAGAAAAGTGATTCTTTATCTTGGAAATGCCTGAATACAGTCCTTATGCCTATTCCTGCAGCATCAGCAACTTCTTGAGCAGTAGGCTCTAATGTCCCTTTCTGAATAAGCTTCATCATCGCATCTACAATAATTGTTTGACTGGTGAGGCTTCTAAGTCGTCTCCCATCTCTTTCAAATGCTTTCAATAAATTAGTTGCAGGCATTAGACAAAGATAAACTATTGTCATACTATATGTCAATTAAATTGGAGAAGTTTATGGAAGTAAAAAATGCAGTCATGCCTAATGAAGCTCAACTAAAAGAGTTCAACGAGCAAGGGGCAGAAAAACCCATCTTCATGGTGAATTTACTGAAATTTAAAGAAAAAGCTGAATATCCAGATAAAAGGGAAACTGACTTAAGTGGGGAAGAGGCCTACGCGATTTACGGTCAAGAAGTAGCGGGTCACTTAGCTAAAGTTGGAGGCAAGCCAATTTTCGGCGGTAATGTTGATAGGCTGATGCTAGGAGAAGTTGAGGAACTTTGGGATAAAGTTGCTATAGCCATGTACCCTTCCAGGAAGGCCATGTTAGAAATGATAATGGATCCTGATTACATAAAGAGCGCACAACATAGGGTTGCTGGCTTAGACGGTCAGTTAAATATTGAAACTTCTGTCGAAGGCATGTTTGGAGACTCTTAGATGATTTCTAAAGAAAAGATAACTCTTATTGGAGCTCCTCCTTCTCCATACACACGTAAAATGATTGCCTTACTTCGTTACCGGAACATTCCTTATGAGATTATCTGGGGCGATCCAGGTCAAATACTAGATGAAGGAGGAATCTTTGCCGAGCTAGGAATAGAAAAACCAAAACCAGCGCTTCTTCCTACTTTTATTATGCGAGATGAAAGAGGTGAACTTAAAGCGGTCACGGATTCGACGCCTATAATTAGACGACTTGAAAATGAGTTTGAAGGCAGAAGTGTTATTCCAAAGGACCCCGCGTTATGCTTTCTTAATTATCTACTAGAAGATTTTGGTGACGAATGGGTTACAAAGTATATGTTCCACTATCGATGGCACTTTGAAGAAGATGCCGATAATGCCGCCTCATTATTACCCCTGAACAGTAACGTAAATCTTGCTCCTGAAAACTGGGAAATATTTAAGAATTACATTGGGCCAAGACAAATAGAAAGGCTTTGGGTGGTTGGCTCGAACGACACAACCGCACCCATTATTGAACAAAGCTACAAGCGTTTCTTAAAAATTATGGAAGATCATTTTCAAAATTTACCTTTCTTACTTGGCAAAAGACCCAGCTCATCAGATTTTGCAATCTATGGTCAACTGACGCAATTAATAGGTTTTGACCCCACCTCCAGAAAACTAGCCCATGAAATATCGCTACGAACCGTTGCTTGGATCAACGGTATGGAAGATTTATCAGGACTCAATCCTAAAAACAATCCTTGGGCGGACGTGGAATCGCTACCCGAAAGCATGAGAGAATTGCTTACAGAACTTGGTAGAGGGTATGTACCTGCCCTATTGGCAAATAAAGATGCATTAGAAAAGGGGGAAGAAGAATGGGAAGCACAAATCGATGATGCTAAGTGGACCCAAAAAACTTTTAATTACCAGGGAAAATGCTTGCAATGGATTAACCAAGAATTTTATTCTTTAACAGAGCACGACCAACAAAGAGTTCATGAATTAATTAAAGGTACGGGATGCGAAGAACTACTACTGAAGAAATAATATGAAGATATTAAGAACGCCTGATGAAAGATTTAATGATTTGAAGGATTATCCTTTTGAACCTAATTACACCACAATCAAAACTAAAGATGGTACTGATTTAAGAATCCATCACATTGATGAAGGTCCTAAAGACGGTCCAATTCTCTTGGCCATGCACGGTCAGCCGGTATGGAGTTATCTTTATGCAAAAATGATTCCTTTTTTAACAAGTTCTGGGGTAAGAGTCATTGCACCCGACCTTCCAGGATATGGAAAATCTGATAAACCCGCTTCTAGAGAGGACTACAGCTATCAAAACCAAGTGGATTGGATGGTTGATTGGCTGGTGGCTAATAACTTTCAAGAACTCACTTTTTTTGCTCAAGACTGGGGCGGCCTGATTGGTCTACGAATGGTTGCAAGAGAGCCAGATAGGTTTATAAAAGTTTCAGTTGGCAACACTGGTTTGCCTTATAGCCCTGATGTGCCTGAAGAGGTAATTAAAGAAGTAAAAGCCTTCAGAGATAGTAACTTAAAATTGACTCCGTATTCAATGATGAAACAGGTTAGAGAAATGGACAGTGGAAAGACTCATCCTGGATTAAAATTCATGTACTGGCAAAAATTCTGCTGGGATACGGTGGACTTGCCAACTGGCTTCCTTATGTCCCAACAAATGGGTAAAAATTCTATCATCTCTACTCTCGTAAATTACGTTTTCGTAAAGCTAGGCATCAGCAGCTATTCACCTTTTAAATCAGATTTAGCTAAGGCATATGATGCACCTTTTCCCGACCCAAGTTACAAAATGGGTCCAAGAGCCATGCCCAGTCACGTTCCTATAATCCCTGATCAATCTTTGGAAGAACAAAAAAAAGCGAGAGAGTTTTTTGCTACGTGGGACAGGCCTTTTCTGAGTGTTTTTGCTGGGGACGATCCTGTAACAAATGGGATTGAACAAGATGTCTTGGAGATGTGCCCTAATGCAAAAAGTGCTCCACATATTGGTGGCGGTCACTTTTATCAATGGAGTCGACCCAAAGAGTTATCAGAACTATTAATTAATTTTATTAAGGAGAATTAAATGAATAGAGTTACACAACACACAGGCTCAAAGTACCCAATCATTCAAGCCCCCATGGGTTGGATTGCAAGAAGTCAGTTGGCTTCTGCTGTTTGTAATGCCGGAGGGTTTGGCGTCATTGAA
>CAJJAM010000042.1 GCA_905182235.1 SAR86 cluster bacterium SAR86B
ATTCATGAACCATTTGAACAAATTGTTATTGATATTGAAGAGCAACATCAAGGTTCAATAATGGAAGAAATGGGCCTAAGAAAAGCAGACCTTCAAAATATGGAGCCTGATGGCAAGGGAAGAATGAAGCTAGATTTCATTGCCCCCTCAAGAGGAATGATAGGTTTTAGATCAAACTTCTTAACCATGACAAGTGGAACAGGAACTATGACCAGTGTTTTTGATCATTACGGTCCCGCTAAGGCTGGCGAAGTTGCAAAAAGACAGAACGGTGTTCTGGTTTCTATGATATCCGGAAAAACATTAGCTTACTCTTTGTTTAACCTACAAGAGAGAGGAAGGATGTTTGTTGGTCATGGTAAAGAGGTCTACAAAGGCCAAATAGTTGGACTTCACTCTCGCGACAATGACTTGCCTGTTAACCCCACAAAAGCAAAGCAGCTAACCAATGTAAGGGCAGCCGGAACAGATGAAAACCTTATCCTTACTCCGCACATCCAACACACACTTGAGCAAGCTCTGGAATTTGTTGAAGACGATGAACTCGTGGAAGTAACACCAGAATCCATTAGGCTTCGAAAAAGGAATTAAACCTTATTCACGTTTCACACACTTTCTTTTGGGCCCTTGTTAGGCCTACTCATGATACAAATAGATGAAAATGACGGTCTGAAAGCAGTTATTTTGACTCTTTTGATAACCCTTCTGGCTGGTTTTTTAGCGCTCTATCTAGGAATAGATTTTAGCGGACTGCTTAATTACCTTTTTTACCCCTATTAGCATTAATACTGTTTAGTATTGCCAGAATATTTTATACATTTGAATGGGCACGATAAGATGGAGTGCCTTCGCAGGAATAGTAATTTTTATATTATTTCTACTAGTGGATTTTTCCATTCTTTCGGCAGCAGATAAGTCTGGAGTTAATGACTGGAACTCAGCTTTTGTTATTGCCTTTCAAATATACCTAGATATCATGAACCTACTGTTACAAATCTTAGAAGCGATGGGGAACTAAATGGAAAAACTTAACAATCTCTTAGAAAAAATTGCAAACCCTCTGGTTGGGTTTGCGGACTGGATAATAAGGCTTGGTCTCGGAATATCATTCTTTCTTCATGGATTTGGAAAAATGCCATTGGATGCCTCGGGTTGGCTTGCCTCTAATTTAGGATACCCGATTGCATTAATGGTTGCTTGGGGAGAAGTCTTAGCAGGCCTGGGGGTTATTTTAGGTGGCTTGATTGCAGGAACAATTGGAAACTTAATAACCAGGATTTCTGGAGGCGCCATTGGAGTCATCATGATAGGTGCCCTTAGTATTGCACATTCAGATTGGGGTATATTTATTGGAGAAGGTCGCACTCTCTTTGCCAGCGAACAACTCTTTCTGCTATTACTTGGAGTTTATTTCGCAATAAAGGGAAATCAGAAATAATAAAAAACTTAATTTTTTCTGTTTAGAAGTGATTCTAGAGCCAACAAAACCTTTGCTGAATCGTGAGGAGCTCTAAAGAAACCGGCGTATTTACCCTCTGGATCAATCAGCACCAAACTACCAGTGTGATCTACCGTATAAAATGGGTCATCGCTTTCAACCACGGGCGAGAAGGGAACGTTAACTTGAGTGGCAAATTTGTAAATCTGATCTATTCCTCCGGTCAGCCCTATAAAGTCTTCATCAAAATTATCTAGATACACTCTTAGTTTTTTAGGCGTGTCTCTTATTGGATCAACTGAAACCAAAAAGAACCTAACCTTTTCTGAATCATCGCCCAGGTCTTTTTTAATTTCTTGAAGTTGTCTCATGGTTAAAGGGCAAATATCGGGGCAAAACGTAAAGCCAAAAAATAAAACGTTCCATTTGCCTTTAAAATCATCAAATTTAAAATAACTGTTCGTATCATCAACAAGGGTGAGCTTAGTTAAATTTCTGCTTGGCTCTATAAAATAGACCCCCAGATCCTTGTACTCTTCTGCAGATAAGTCTCTTGGAGTGGTCCATTGGTTCAAAAATAAGCCTAGAACTACTGCCATAAACCCTATGCAACTTCCTACGGTCCAGAAAATACCTTTATTCATAAATATAAATACTGGTCTACCAGCATGGCACCAAACAGTGCAGCTAAATAAGAAATGGAATAGGCAAAAGTCTGCATGGCAGAGGCATTAGTGTCATCCCTGTAAAGTTTGATCGAGAAATATAAAAAACCTAAGCCTAAAATTAATGCCGCTACTAAGTACAATTCTTGGAACATGCCTACCGCATAAGGAAGCATCGTAGAGGCCAATAATAATAAAGTATAAAGGACAATGTGTTGTTTAGTAAAAGCTACGCCCTTTTGAACTGGTAGCATTGGCACAGCGGCTTCAGCGTAATCATCCACGCGATAAACGGCAAGTGCCCAAAAATGTGGAGGCGTCCAGACCATGACGATAAGCACCAGCAACCAGGCATTGGGCTCTATGGTATTGGAAACAGCCGTCCATCCAAGCAAGGGCGGCATTGCACCCGCCAAACCACCTATAACGATATTCTGACTCGTCATAAATTTTAAATACCTTGTATAAATAAAGGCATAAAAAATAAAAGTCAGAGAGGTAAGAATCCACGTCAATGCGTTAACGTAAACAAGCAGCATTAAGCTTCCAGAAATATAAAGCACTGCCGCAAATATAGAGGCTGAAAATTCCGTTATGGAGCCTTTCACCAAAGGCCTTGATGAAGTCCTGTTCATCTTTGCGTCTATTTCTGAATCAAAAATATGATTTATCACTGCAGCCGAAGCTGCTAAGAAACTTATTCCTAAAAGACCAAAAATAAAAATTGATAACGGGGGGTTAAATTTAGAACCTATAAGCATTCCACTTATGCAAGAAACAAACAAAAGTGCCTGAACACCTGGCTTGGTTAATTCTAAATAATCTCTCCACGAAGAGGTGGTTGTTTGATTCATTTCAGTTTATTCCCTAAACCTAAGGATGGCTAAATAAGTTATAAGTAAAAGACCGCCGAGATTATGTCCTACTGCAATCAATAAAGGTAGGCTAAAAATAACATTAGATATCCCAAGGCTTATTTGAAGAGCCAATGCTCCCGATAAACCAACAGCAACTTTTAATAATTGGTTCTTATACAAAGAGAAAATTAAAGACAGTAAAACCAGCGTGACAACTATTGACCCAAACCTGTGAGTTAGATGAATAGCAACTCTGGCTTCATCAGACAGCTGGCCACCAAGATAGTTAGGGCCAATAGTTTGAAGAAAATTAAAACCCGAAATAAAATCTGCGGGTGGGAGTAGCTGTCCTCTGCACAAAGGAAGATCTGCACAGGAGATAGATGCGTAGTTTGTGCTGGTCCAGGCTCCCAAGAAAATTTGAATAGAAACCACAACAAGACTTAAATTAATCAATCTTGTTATATCGGGATTGAAACTCCAAGGAATTCGGCCGGGGTCTTCTAGGTCTTTCACTTTAAAATATAAAAGCCAAATAATTACCGTGGTTAAAAACCCTGACATAAGATGAGTTGTTACAACTTGAGGCCATAATTTAAGACTGACAGTTAAATAGCCAAAAGTGCCCTGCATAATTACCCAAAAGACTAAAAAGCCAGCAAGTAACTTCATGTTTTTTGTGCATGTTGGATTTTTTCTTACAGCTAAGAATATTCCTATAATGAACAGCCCTAAAGTGGCAGCAAAGTATCTATGAACAACTTCGGGTATGGCTTTAGCGACCTCATAGGGGGTTTCAGGATAACGACTATTAGCAATTTCTATATCTTCAGGGTTTACAGGGATGGTTACAAAACCATAACAACCAGGCCAGTCAGGGCACCCCAATCCTGCATCTGCCAACCTGGTCCATGCACCTAAAGCAACGACCACAAAACCCAATAACCCTGAAAATAAGGTTAAATACTTTAAGTTCATTTTCTTAGCCAACCTGTGAGTTTTGCAGTAACTTTTTTAAATCTTCTAATAACTCTCCTCCCGGAAGGCGAACATCGTACATAAGCACGCCGTTTCCGAGGGGATCAAAGAGAATGTACGGGTTATAAGGCAACCCATCTTTCGCTTCTGGCGGAAGATCTTCAAACTTAACTTCACCTAAATTTAACCTTGGATATTCGGAAGAAAGTTTCTCAAGATCTTTCTCTGTTAAATTTGCATTTTCTGTTAAAGCTAAATAACGAACTACTCTAGAGCTGTTCTTAGCAAGCCTTATATTAACCTGCCTAGTTGAATACAAAGTCTTCCAACAATTTTCAGAACACTCGTTATCCAGAAGATGAACAATCGTCCATCTTCCTGGAAATTCCTGAGTCAGAGGACCGGTAGATACTGAAAAATTTAAATCACTCAGTTCTACCGGAGGTTCAAAAAGAATTCCATTATTGGTTTTTCCGTCAGGTGAAAAGCCGCTATAAAAAAAAGCGGTACTGGCTATCAAAACTATTATCGGTGTTAAGAAAATTAAAGCGGCTTTAATCCGCCCAGAATTTTGTTTAGTTATGTTCATTGTTGTCTTTTTGTGTCCCAAAATAAATGTAGGAAATTAATAAAACTAGCGCTAACCCGAACCACTGAACTGCATAACCGTAGTGCCTTGCTGCTTTGAAAATAGTGGGCCTCCATATTGGTTCAAACGCCCCTGGAGATCCTGCAGATAATTGAATCACCGCTGGCTGTGGATTGTATTCGGGGCTCAGATCATTAAGTGCCTGTTGAAAACTCAGTTCCTGAACAAGTTTGGGCCAGCCATACGAAGGCGCCTCTTTAGAAAGATTCAACCCAAACCTCTTAAAAGGAGTGTAAAGTCCTTGAATTCTAACTTTCTTTGGGAACTTCATTTTTGTTGTTTCTTTCTTGTCCGCCCAGCCCCTGTTAATAAGAAAATAATTATTTGAATCTGTTTTGAATAATGAAAAAATCTCATAGCCAGATTTTTGTCTATATATTCTATTGTCCAACAAATAAGACTCCTGCATAAATTGTCCTTCCAAAGATACGGTTCTGTAATAGTTCTTTTCTATGCCTTCCATTGACAGCTCATAGGACTCGATGGGGGCAAGTGACTTATTAAAATCATACTGATCCAATACATCTTGTTTATCAAAACCTCTCACAACCTGCCATGCCCCAAGAGACAGTAACAAAGGGAAGAAAACAATAACAAAAATGCTCATCCCTCTTCCTGGTTTAAAATTTTTTAAAAACAATTCATTACCTTTAATAATCGATCGCCTGTCCTGTATACTAGCGAACCTTAAATATGATCAAATATTTCATCCTCTTTCTTATTGTAGCTATGCTAATTAGCTTATTTAGTGGCGCCTTTTTTCTTATAAAAGACGGGAGCTCAACTAAAAGAACAGTTTACAGCTTAGGGATCAGAGTCTCTATTGCTATTGTGTTGTTTGCCACGTTGATTTACGGAATTATTACAGGTCAGATAGGCCCGTCAGTTTAATAAATCTACATCACATAAACAAAAGCTACCAAACATACCCAAACCACATCAACGAAGTGCCAATACCATGAGCCAGCTTCAAAACCAAAATGATCATCGGCTGTAAAATGTCCGTTAAGACCTCTAAGCCACATAATTGTTAAGATAATAGCTCCAAGACAAACATGGAAACCGTGAAAACCCGTAAGCATGAAAAAGGTTGTTCCGTAAATTCCAGAGCCTAAAGTTAAGCCCATGTGCGCATAAGCTTCGTAATACTCTAGAGCTTGAAACCCAACGAATAAATAGCCCAAAACCAATGTTAAACCTAGAAATATATGGAACTGCCTTCTGTTTCCATTTTTTAAGCCCAAGTGAGCAATATGGACTGTAACGCTAGAAGTTAATAGAAATATAGTATTCCACAATGGAAGCCATCCTAAAACACCAGCAATACCTTTGCTGCCGTAGGTAGTTCCTAAGGACATTTCCTCATCTGGGCCAAGAAACTCAGTCCCTTGTATTGCCTGATCAGGTGTAATCATCACTGGCCAAGTAGCTTCAAATCCTGGCCATAGCATATTGGCAAGACCTTTTTCGCCTTCCCCCCCTAACCAGGGCACGGCAAAATTTCTTACATAAGCTAAAGCAAAGAAGAAGGCAAAGAAGAACATAACTTCTGAAAAAATAAACCAGGCCATTCCGTATATATAAGAGTTCTTTAACATAGGGTTGTTTAGCCCAGCATGATTTTCTCTAATTACAATGCTGAACCAAAAAAACATGGTTGTCCACATCATTGCGAAAGCTAAAAGAAGAATCAGATAAGAATTAGAGTCTGTGCCCATATCTATAACTGTATTTGCAGCGCCTATAATGAAAACCAACATGGTTACTGCCATAGCAAAAGGTAATTTACTAGACTCTGGTACGTGATAAGCTTGTTCTGACATTTTTTCCTCTTATAATTTTGCTAATTCTTGGTTTCTCTTTAATTGATCTGTTATGTCAAATAAAGTGTATCCCAGACTTAATGATCCTATTTCTTTAGGAAGAGCAGGATCAACTATAAACCTGACTGGCAACTCAATTCTTTCTCCTGCGGCAAGGGTTTGTTGCTCAAAGCAAAAACATTCTGTCTTATGGAAAAACTCTGCGCCTCTGCCTGGAGAAACGCTAGGTATAACTTGTCCTGTCATTTCTTTTTCAGTTGTGTTCTCAAAAACAAACATTGCTTCTTGTTGGCTGCCGGTTTTAATTCTCATTTGGACTTTTTCTGATTTGAAGGTCCACGGCATTGATTCGTTGTTGTGCGTCATAAACTGAATAAGCACTTCTCTATGAACGGTCATGTCTTGTGAGGTTTCACTTAGGTAGCTCGGACCGGTTACTTTGCCATTTAGCCCTGTGATTTCACAAAAAACGTCGTAAATTGGAACCAACGCCCATCCAAAAGCAAACATACCAAAGACGATGCCTACTAAATTTCTGATGGTCTTTTTAGAATCACTCAATCTACTTAACCTGTGGTTGAACCGTAAACGTGTGATACGGAGCAGGAGACTCTAAGGTCCATTCTAATCCAAGCTCTCCAGCCCCTTCCCATACTTCTGGTTTTGCTTTTTTACCTGCTCTTATTGATTTAATAACAATAAAGACAAGTAAAAGCTGAGTTATTCCAAATAGGAAAGCTCCGACGCTAATGACCATATTAAAATCAGCAAACTGTAAGGCATAATCAGGATATCTTCTTGGCATTCCTGCAAGTCCTACAAAATGCATTGGGAAAAAAGTTAAATTTACTGAGATGAAAGTAAGCCAAAAATGTAATTGACCCAAAGTTTCGTCGTACATGTTGCCCGTCCATTTAGGGAGCCAATAGTAGACACCAGCTATAATTCCGAACAATGATCCTGGAACCAGCACATAATGAAAGTGAGCAACTACAAAGTAAGTATCGTGGTATTGAAAGTCTGCCGGAACAATGGCGAGCATAAGTCCTGAAAAGCCACCAATTGTAAATAACGCCACGAAAGCTATAGCAAATAACATGGGGGTCTCAAAAGTTATAGACCCTCTGTACATCGTTGCTATCCAGTTAAAGACTTTTACACCGGTAGGTATGGCTATCAACATTGTTGAATACATAAAAAATAATTCACCAGCCAAAGGCATGCCCACAGTAAACATATGGTGAGCCCAAACTACAAAAGAAAGAATTGCAATAGATGACATGGCATAAACCATGGATGTGTATCCAAAAATTGGTTTTCTCGAGAAAGTCTCAATGATATGAGAGGCTATTCCAAATGCTGGCAAAATCATTATGTAAACCTCGGGGTGCCCAAAGAACCAAAAAACATGCTGGAATAAAACTGGGTCTCCGCCTCCGCCTGCATTGAAGAAACTTGTTCCAAAATTAATGTCCATCAACATCATTGTTACAACTCCGGCTAATACTGGCATTACTGCAATCAGTAAGTAAGCTGTTATTAGCCAACTCCAAACAAAGAGAGGCATTTTCATCAAAGTCATGCCTGGAGCACGCATATTGAATATGGTTGTTATTATATTTATTGATCCCAATATTGAGGAAATTCCCATTATGTGGACTGAGAATATAAAGTAATTAACTGTTGAAGGGGCATAGGTTGTCGACAAAGGGGCATAAAAAGTCCAACCAAAATTTGGTCCGCCCTCTGGCATAAATAATGTGGATATTAGAATCCCAAAAGCCATTGGAAGAAGCCAAAAGCTTAGATTATTAAGTCTTGGTAAGGCCATATCCGGAGCGCCTATCTGCATGGGGAGCATCCAGTTAGCCAAGCCAACGAACGCTGGCATAATAACGCCAAATACCATAATAAGACCATGATTTGTGGTCATCTGATTAAAGAACTCGGGCTCTACAATCTGTAATCCGGGCTGGAATAATTCCGCTCTAATCACCATTGCCATGGACCCGCCTATAAACAACATAAGGCAGCTAAACCAAAGATATAGAGTTCCTATATCTTTATGATTTGTTGTATAAAGCCAGCGAGTTAATCCTTTTGCTGGTCCGTGATGTCCGTGATCGTGTGTTTCTACTACCGTACTCATTTATTAAGCCTCTTTATAGTTCTGTTTTATTTTTATAAGCCACAATATCTTGCGGCGTGACAATTACACCGTCGCCATTTTCACCGTTAGACCAAGCTTGTCTTGTGTATGTTATTACCGCAGCAATATCTACTTCGGAATAACCGGCATAAGATGCCATGGCCGCTCCTTGCACTCCTTCCATCAGGATCTCAATCTGTCTTGGCGCATCATTTAAAGTAATCTGACTTCCTTCGAGCGCTGGGAAAACCGGGGGTATTCCCTGCCCATTGACCTGATGACAAGCTACGCAGTTTGTTTGATAAAAACCCTCCCCTCTTTCAAATAATTCTTCTGTGGTCCACTCTTTAGAAGTTAAGAGCTTCTCTTGCTCTGCCAACATGACCTTCTCTACAACCCAAGCATCATATTCTTCCTGCTCAACTGCTCTGACTACCACTGGCATGAAGGCGTGTCTAATTCCACAAAGTTCAGTGCAATTACCTCTGTATATTCCGGGCTCAGGAACATTGGTCCAGGCTGTATTAATAAAACCGGGTATGGCATCTTGTTTTACAGCAAAATCTGGAACCCACCAAGAGTGTATTACGTCGTTTCCTGTTATTAAAAACCTAATTCTCTTATTAATTGGTATAACAAGAGGCTCATCTACTTCTTTGAGATAGAATTCACCTTTAGGCATCTTATTATAAATTTGTTCTGGATCTGTAGATAGGTTGCTGAAGAAACTGATGTCATCTTCAAGATATTTATAGTGCCACTTCCATTGGTGGCCGGTAACCATTATGTTGATCTCGCCTTCGGCGTCATCATACGCCTTGACCATAACCTGGGTTGAAGGAACGGCAATAACCACTAAGATCAGAGTAGCAGCCACTGTCCAACCTATTTCCAACCAAAAGTTATCATCAAAATCAGCAGCAACTGCACCTTTTGATTTTCTATACTTCCACAGGGACCAAAACATTATTCCAAAAACAACAACACCTATCCATACACAAACCCAAAAGATGAGCATGTGTAAATCAAAGATTTCTCTGCTCACTTCGGTCACGCCAACAGACATGTTGTAGTCGGCCGCTTCGCCCAGAAGAGTTGCAGGTAGAATTAAAAAAATGATCTGGTAAAACTTAAAGGAAAACTTGCTTAAATAGGCCATCATTACCTTGTGTTTATTTTTTAGGTCAGCGCAGAATACGCGCGCATTTTATACCATGGTGATTGTCACAACAACCTTATTTACAATTTTAAAGGGTATTTAAGATTTAGAATAAAAGCTTATTTTTATATTCTAAATATCTTCATGGCCTCTTCTACATCAGGCTTTAAATCCGTCCAAATTTTAAAGCTCAATGCTGCCTGCCTAAACAACATCCCCAGTCCATCATGGACTCTGGAAACATTATTTTTCTTGGCTAATTCATTGAATTTTGTAGTTTCCTCACCGTAACTTAAATCATAAGACCAAGAATTAAGATTGAATAAATTTTTTGGGTGTATTAATTCTTGCCCTAACAGACCTGCTGAAGTTGTGTTTATTAAACCATCGCTTTCAAAAGGCAACTCTTCAATTAACGACCCTGCGGAAACTTTAACTTTGTCATTGTTGTAAATTTCTGCCAAATTTATTGCTTTTGCTATTGTCCTATTTAAGATAATTACTTCTTTTGGCTCAGCTTTTAACAAGCTAGGTAGTATTGCTTTAGAAGAGCCACCCGCTCCCAAAACCACAATGTTAGAACCTTTTATGTTTAAGCCTTTAAAGATTAAGTCCTCCATCAACCCTGCGCCATCTGTACTGTCTGCACACAACACACCATTCTCCTTCCAAAGAGTGTTAGCAGACTGGGTTGCAGAACAAGTTTCTGTGTGTTTTTTTGCTAAAGCAAATGCTTGTTCTTTTAAGGGCAGTGTTACGTTTAGGCCGCTGTAACCTTCAGAGAAAAGACTGGCCAGCCTGTCTTCAAAACCTTTTGTCTCAATTTCTACTGCGTCATATTGAATATCTATTCCTAGTGTTTTAGCAAAAATACTATGAATGGAAGGTGATAAGGAGTGGCTTATTGGATTGCCAATAACAGCAAGTTTTTTCATTTCATCATCTTAGCTTCTTATAACTTCGCCAGTAACTAAATCTTCTATAGTAGAAGGTTTGTTTAACCCGCCAAGCTCTCCTTTCATTACCTTGATTCCTGGAAATATTTCTCTAATTCCTTCTGAGTCCAAGGGCGTTTTCTCTCCTTCTTTATTGGCGGATGTGGAAACTATGGCACCACCAAATTCATTACAAATACAGACCACCTCTTTGTGTTCACTTAACCTCAATGCGATTGTCTCTTTTCCTCCAGACAATAAAGGACTTATTTCTAAAGCAGGAACCAGCCAAGTGTGTGGTCCGGGCCATTTAGATAATAGTCTGGTTTTGTTGACCTCAACTTCTGCGTACTTTTCGAAATGAACTAGCTCAGAGCCTATAAGTATAAAACTCTTCCCTTTCGATCTTTTTTTTAAACTAATTAACTTTTTAAGGGCCTCTTCATTTGAAGGGTCACACCCCATTCCCCAAACTCCTTCGGTTGGGTATGCAACAATCTCTCCGTCTTTGAGCGCAGCCACTATTGCACTTAGACTATACATTTGAATCTGTATTAAGAGTTTAAGAGCTTCTTATTAGATTCTTTTATAGCTTCTTTTCCTTCAGCTCTAACTTGAAGAAGAGAATTTCTCATATCTTCTGATTCCACTCCGAGGATTTGTGCCGCCAAATAGGCAGAATTTACTGCTCCCGCAGAACCTATGGCAACAGTTGCAACAGGAATTCCTTTTGGCATCTGAACAGTTGAAAGAAGAGCATCCATTCCACTTAAAGGACCGCCGTCACCGGGCACTCCTATAACAGGAAGAATGGTTTTAGAAGCAACGGCGCCTGCAAGATGGGCTGCGAGACCCGCCATGGCAATAAAGACTTTAGTGCCGCCACTCTCGCACTCATTTACGTGGTTTTCTAGTAAATCAGGCGTCCTGTGAGCAGACAACACTTGTATTGAATTACTTATAGACAGAGAGCCTAAGGTTTCTGAACATTTATTTGCCAAATCAAGATCAGATTCAGACCCTATTATTATAGATACAGTAGTTGACACATCTTTCTCCAAATTAAAGTGCGTATTCTAATATAATCTGTGTTGTTAAAAAGAAATATCATGTCAACACTCAAAATTCTTATATTTCCTGACCCTAGACTGAGGACTGTAGCAACGGCCGTTGGCACAGTTGATGGTAAAATTACAACGCTGGTTGATAACATGCTTGAAACTATGTACGAAGGCAAGGGAATTGGACTTGCAGCAACTCAAGTTAATGTTCACAAAAGAATAATTGTAATTGACGTTAGTGAAGAAAAAAATAAACCCCTTGTTTTAATAAACCCCTCTCTTGAAGAAATTATAGAACCAAAAAAAATGCCCTATTCAGAGGGCTGCCTCTCGGTACCGGGGTTTTATGAAGAGCTAGAAAGACCCTCTAAAGTTAAAATAAAAGCTACTGGTCTGGACAATAAAAATTTTAGTTTGGAGGCAGAGGGGATCTTATCTGTGGTCATTCAACATGAAATGGATCATCTTGATGGCAAAATTTTTGTAGACTACTTGACCAACCTCAAAAGAGAAATTATAAGAAAAAAACTATCAAAACAAAAAAAATTAGGCGCTACTAGTTAATGAAAATTATATTTGCAGGCACTCCTAAGTTCGCTGCTGAACATCTTTCTATATTGTTACAAGGCAAACATGAGATAGTTGCTGTTCTTACCCAGCCGGACAGAAAATCAGGAAGAGGTAAAAAAATCTCTTTCTCGGCAGTTAAAGAGGTTGCATTAAAAAATAATTTAAAAGTTCTTCAGCCAGTGTCTTTAAAAGGTTCCGAAATACAAGAAAATCTTAGTAATTTAGAACCAGACATTGTTCTTGTTGTTGCTTATGGATTATTAGTACCTAAATCAGTCTTGGACCTTCCTGAATTGGGATGTATTAATATTCATGCGTCTCTTCTTCCCAGATGGCGTGGTGCCTCTCCTATAGAAAGCTGTATTGCTGCCGGAGACTCTGAGTCAGGAATAACAATGATGAAAATGAGCGAAGGCCTGGATGAAGGCCCTATATTAAGGAAGTTTGTATGTGATTTAGATGAAAAAGAAACCCTGGGAACCCTTGAAAATAAGTTTGTTGGAATGAGCTCTGAAAACCTTTTACAGTTTTTAAAAGACTATGAAAACAAGAAAATTAATGAAGTCCTTCAGCCTACAACAGGCTCTACGTATGCAAATAAAATTGATAACTCTTTCAAACGCCTTGATTGGACTACCAAGACAGCGTGCGAGATTGAAAACAAGATAAGGGCATTAAATCCTAAACACGGGGCTTTTACTTATCTGGGTGAAGAAAGAATAAAAATATTTAGCGCTTCTACAAAAAAAGGTAATGGTTCGCTTGAGCCGAGTCTAATTCTTATTAATGATGATGGGTCCTTGGAAGTTGGATGTAAGGATAATAGCCTTCTTGAAATTGAAACATTACAAATGCCTGGAAAAAGAATTATCTCTTCAAAAGAGTTTGTTAGAGGTTATGAATCAACACTCTCTAGGAATTTAAAATTTTCGTAACTAAAGCCAGAGAAGTTGTATTTAAAATTACAAATAGGTCTATAATCAGTAGGAATATAATTTAAGATCTAGAAAGATAAAAGCTGGTGAAAATAGTTATTCTTGGGGCAGGTGCAGTTGGAAGCACTCTTGCGGCATTGTTGTCTGAAGAAAATGACATTGTAATAGTTGACAATAATTCCTCTGCTCTAAACCGCCTCGAAGAAGAAGCAGATCTTAAAACTATTCTCGGCGGTTGTTCATACCCAAATGTTCTTGTTAAATCTGATATAGCAAATGCCGATATGGTTGTCGCCGTTACTGGAAGCGATGAAACCAATATAGTTGCTTGCATGATAGCAAAAGTTCTCAATGGCTCTATCAAAACTATAGCAAGAGTTAGGGAGGCTTCTTATTTAAGAGGAAAAACAAAAGAGGCAATGGATTCTGGTTTAATTCCTGTTGATATCCATGTAAGTCCAGAACAATTAATAACAGATCAAATTCAAGGTTTAATAGACATTCCTGGATCTCTCCAGGTCTTGGAGTTTGGAACAGGGCAACTCAATTTAGTTGCAGTTAAAGCGGTCAAAGGCGGCCCAATGATAGGGCATGAGATTGGTGACTTGAAAGATCATATGCCAAAAGTAGACACTAGGGTGGCTGCTATATTCAGAAAAGGTGAGTCAATTGTTCCAACGGGCTCAACTAGCATTGAAGCAAATGATGAGGTCTTCTTTATCTCTAAAAAAGGAGAAGCCACAAATGTAATCAACGAAATGCGTACTAAAGAGGATCCCTACAAGAACATCATTATTGCAGGCGGAGGGAAAATAGGCAGCAGACTGGCAAAAGCAACGGAAGGAAATCATAACGTAAAAATAATTGAGGCGGACTCAGCGCGAGCAAGGACTATATCTGAAAAACTGTCTTCTACTATAGTTCTTGAAGGCAGTGTGAGCGATAAATCGCTTCTTCATGATGAAAACATTGAAAATACGGATGTTTTTGCTGCCGTAACTAATGACGATGAGGCAAATGTTATGTCTTGTCTTTTAGCAAAAGAAATGGGGGCCCATAAAGTTATTGCACTTATAAACAACCCTGCGTACGTTGATTTGGTACAAGGGAGAGGGATTGATATAGCAATTGCTCCTTCTCAAATTACAATTGGAACATTTTTAGCAGAAATAGAGGGTCAAGACGTTGTAAAGGTCCACTCTCTAAGAAGAGGGGCGGCAGAAGCAATAGAAGCAATTGCTAAAGAATCCCCTTCTGGCAAGGATAGTTGCATTGGAAAAGAGCTTGGAGAAATAAGTCTACCGGAGGGGGTCACTATAGGAGCATTAATACGAGATAATAAAGGGAAGATAGCACATGATCACGTTCATTTAAGGGAGAATGATCATGTTATAGTCTTTTTAACGAATAAGAAGCACCTTAAAGAAGTTAAAAGTATTTTCTCCCCTAAATAAAAATTATGCGGCTTCCTTATACAACAAGAATTCTGGGTGCCCTTCTAATGTTCTTTAGCATAGCTCAAGTTTTACCTGGGTTTGTGGCCTATTTTTTTAATGAAGACAACCTTATTCCCATATTTCTATACTCTGGCTTTTTTACATTTTTTATAGGTTTTTGTCTCTTTTTAGCAGCAAGCAGTCATAAAGCTGATCTTAGAACTAAAGATGGTTTTATTATAACTGTATTTTTCTGGACAGTTTTAGGGTTTTTTGGATCTGTTCCATTCTATTTAGCGAATTTAGACGATATTGGGTACATTGACTCACTGTTTGAATCTATATCTGGCTTAACTACAACTGGAGCTACTGTTTTCGTGGGCCTTGACGAAATGGATAAATCTATATTGTTTTACAGACAATTTCTTCAGTGGCTTGGGGGCATGGGAATTATAGTTTTAGCTGTAGCCGTTCTGCCTTTATTGGGGGTTGGGGGAATGCAGCTTTATAAAGCAGAAACTCCTGGACCTCTAAAAGATGCGAAACTTACGCCCAGAATAACGGAAACCGCGAAAGCTCTTTGGTACGTTTACTTAACAATGACTATTGTTTGCTCTATTTTATATAAATATTTTGGTATGAGTTGGTTTGATGCGGTTTGTCACGCCTTTTCTACCATATCTATAGGAGGGTTCTCCACTCACGATGAAAGCTTTTCTTTCTTTAAAGAGTCCTCTTTACGTTGGACGGCCGTTGTTTTCATGTTAATTGCAGGCATTAATTTTGCCCTCCATTACGTTGCATGGACCAAGAAGAGGCTTCTACACTACTTCTATGATACTGAAGTAAAGTTCTATCTATCCATATTGCTCATCATTTTTTCATTAACCATCATTACCTTAATTAGAAGTGATATAACTTTTAATGAAAATACCAATGTAATAGTAGAAAGCGCCTTTCAGGTAGTTTCAATTGCAACAACTACGGGGTTTTTAACTTCAGAATACTCTGCATGGCCTCTTTTTATACCTTTTTTACTGCTTTCTGGAGGTTTTATAGGGGCCTGTGCCGGCTCAACAGGCGGTGGGATAAAGGTTATAAGAGCTGCCATTCTTTTAAGGCAAGGAACGGGTGAAATCACCAAACTAATTCATCCAAATGCTGTTGTTGCAATAAAATTAGGATCAAAGCCCATCAACCCTAGGGTTGCTGAATCTGTTTGGGGCTTCTTTTCAATATATGTCCTTGTTTTTATTGTACTTTTGATGGTTATGCTCTCTCAAAACAATGACTTTATAACTTCGTTCTCTGCTGTAGGTGCCACTTTAAATAACTTAGGCCCTGGATTGGGCGACGTCTCTGAAAACTACAAGGGCCTTAGCGATCTCTCTAAAATGGGACTTTGTATGGCAATGCTCCTTGGAAGACTAGAGATACTCACATTATTGGTTGTTTTTACCCCTTCCTTTTGGAGAAATTAGTTCTAAAAGCAATAAATGTCATTTTTTATAACTAAACTTATAGTTTTTTTTGTCTTTGTCCTTGGATTAATACCAATCAAAGCTGTTTCAAAGCTTTCTTGGTGGAATTTATTCACTAAAGGGGCTTTAGGCAGAAGTGATTTATACAGAACAACAAAAACTAATCTAAAACTTGCTTTCCCAGAGCTAGGAAGTGAAGAGTTACAATTATTAACAAAAAGAAGTGTAGTAGAAACTTTAAAAACGTTTGGCGAGATAGGGTTTGCTTGGTCTTGGCTTCTAAAGAAAGATTTACAAGAGTATATAGTCGAAAAAGGACTTATAAATGCACAAAAGAGTCTAGATAGAAAAAGGGGTCTAATTTTATTCACCCCTCATTTATCAAATATAGAAGTAATGCTTAACTGCGTAGCTAGAAACTTTCCTTGCATGGTCCTTTACAGCCCATCAAAAAATAAATATTTTGATAAAGTTATGCTTGAGGCACGAAGAAGAATGGGGGCTGAAATGGTAGAACCAAATATAGCGGGTGTTAAATCAATACTGGGTAAATTAAAACAAGGGGGAGTTGTACTAATAGCTGGAGATCAAGTACCAGCCTTGGAAGGGGGATTGGTTGCAAATTTTTTCTCTGTGCCTGCCCTAACAATGACTCTAGTTTCCAAGTTGAAATTAAAAACCGGTGCTCCGTGTCACTCTGTCTTTTGCATAAGGAAGCCTGGGGAATTAGGTTTTGAAGTGACCTATAGTGAGGAAATTGAGGGGATGGATTTGGACATGCAATCAAGTGTAGATCGCATGAACGAAGAGTTAGAAAAATGTATAATGAATGCTCCTGAGCAATATGCCTGGGAATATAAAAGATATAAACACTCAGGACTAAAAGACATATATTAAAAGATTTTAATTGATAGTAAGTATTTACTATACATATATGAAGAGGTAAAAATTTGACTGCTAAAACAATGGAAGAACTGGTTGCTCTGTGTAAACGCAGGGGTTTTATCTTCCAATCAAATGAAATATATGGGGGGCTACAAGGGCTCTATGATTACGGCCCCTTGGGAGTAGAACTAAAGAATAACATCAAGCAATCTTGGTGGAGGTCCATGGTCTATGACAGGGATGACATTGAAGGCCTTGATGCATCGATCTTAACCAATCCAAAAGTGTTAAAACATTCGGGTCATGAAGATACATTTTCGGATCCAATGGTGGATTGTAGATCCTGCAAAGCACGCTGGAGAGAAGACCACATTGAGTCATCCAAATGTCCTTCATGTGGCTCTGAAGATATGACCGAACCTCGACCGTTTAACTTAATGTTTAAAACTAGTCTTGGACCAATTGATGATGGGAGTTCTTTTGCTTATTTACGTCCTGAAACAGCACAGCAAATATTTACTAATTTCAAAAATGTTTTGGACTCAACTTCTAAAAAACTGCCTTTTGGCATAGTGCAAATCGGGAAAGCATTTAGAAATGAAATAACCCCTAGGAACTTTATATTTAGAGTCAGAGAGTTTGAACAAATGGAATTGGAGTTCTTTGTAAAACCCGGAGAAGACGAGCATTGGCACAAAACCTGGTTAGAAAACCGATTAGACTGGTGGGAAAAACAAGGGATAGATAGAGAAAACTTAGAGATTTATGATGTTCCGCAAGAAGAACTGGCACATTACTCCAAATCCACCTTGGACATTATGTATAAATTCCCTCATGGGACCGAAGAACTTGAAGGAATAGCCAATAGAACTGATTTTGATCTCGGTTCTCATAGTAAAAACCAAAGTGAACTAAATATTTCCTCAAATACGCAAGAAAACACAGATTCTAATGCAAAATTAGCCGTTCAAGACATAGAGACTAAAGAATGGGTGGTTCCTTACGTTATCGAGCCTTCTGCGGGCGTAGACAGAGGTTTTTTAGCAATTCTTAATGAGGCTTATTCAAAAGAAGTCCTTGAAGACGGGAAAGAAAGGGTGGTTTTATCTTTCAAACCCCACCTGTCACCTATAAAAGCAGCAATAATTCCTTTAAAACGAAACAATGAAGAATTGGTTGAATTAGCAAAAAATATTAAAAATAGTCTTCAGGCCCTTCAATTGGGCAGGGTTGTTGTAGAAAATTCTGGAAATATTGGTAAAAGTTACAGAAGACACGACGAAATCGGTACTCCGCTCTGCATTACAGTTGATTTTGAGTCGCTGGAAGACGGTACGGTGACAGTAAGAGACAGAGATTCAATGGAACAACAAAGAATGGCTTCTTCTGATTTAGCAGAGTATTTTAAAAACTACTTAATATTCTAAGTGGACAAGGTAGTTGTCTTAGACAGGGACGGTGTCATAAATGTTGATTTGATGACCTACGTAACAAAACCTGAAGAATTTGAAGTAATTGAAGGTAGTTTAGAGGCCATATCTCTTCTAAATAAAAATGGCTATAAAGTAGCAATAGCTACAAATCAGGCTTGCATCGAAAGAAAGATTATTTCTGAAAATGAGCTAAGACAGATCCATGATCACATGAAAGAACTTCTTTCGGAGGTGGGAGGAGAAATATCATTCATAGCTTACTGTCCTCATGCGCCTGAATCAAAGTGTAGATGTAGAAAGCCAGAAGTGGGTCTTTTAAAAAAAATCGAAAAAGAATTTCAAACTTCGCTAAAAGGTAAATTTTTTGTAGGTGATAAAGAATCAGACATACTGGCAGGCAGAACTTATGGTTGCACGCCTCTTTTAATAAAAAGAGGAGGTTATGGTGAAAGGGTGTATGGGACAAAAAATAGCCCTCCCCCTGAACACTGTTTTAATGATTTAAAAGAAGCAACGAGTTATATCTTATCATTTGATAAAACATTTAAATGATCTACCTAAGGTCAGGAATTTTTTATATTGGTTATCTTGGTTCTGGAGTGCTGGCAAGCTTAGTAGCTTGTACAGTTGGACCTTTTTTATCCTTAAACAATAGATTAAAAATCTTTTCTTTGTGGCCAAGATTTGCTAATTGGTTCTTATCTTTGACGTGTGGAATTGAAGTAATCATAGAGGGGAAAGAGAATCTGCCTTCTGAACCTTGCGTCATTGTCTCCAACCATCAAGGTCAATGGGAAACTTTTTCTATGCAATACCTATTCCACCCTCTCTGTACTTTGCTTAAAAGAGAATTACTTTATATTCCTCTTTGGGGCTGGGCAATGGGTCTTTTAAGGCCAATAGCAATAAACAGAGGGCGACCCAGGGAAGCTTTAAAACAAGCCCTTTATGAAGGAAGCGATAGATTGGACAGAGGTCTTTTTGTTTTATTTTTTCCTGAAGGCACCAGAGTGGAAGCCGGTCAAATTAATAAGTATTCAAGAAGTGGTTTTGAGCTTGCCCTTAGGTCTAATGTACCAGTTCTCCCGATAGTCCATAACTCTGGTGATTGTTGGCCTGCTCATAAATTTCTTAAGTATCCAGGCACAATATTTTTAACTATTGGAAAACCGCAAAAAGTTGTAAACGCAAAAGAGTCAGCGAATGAAGTTGAAAGTTGGACAAGAGCTTCTCTTAAAAGAAGCTTAAATATCTAGGTTCGTAACTAACTTAGCATTTTTATCGATAAAATCTTTTCTTGGTTGAACTTCATCGCCCATTAGCGAATTAAATATTTCATCAGCAGCAATGGCATCTTCTATTGAGACCTGACCCAACCTTCTTGTCTCTGGGTCCATTGTTGTGTCCCAAAGTTGCGTAGCGTTCATTTCGCCCAGTCCTTTGTATCTGGAAATAGTAAAAGATTTTCTAGAAGCATTCAGAAGCTCTTCTACCGCATCAGCAAAATTTATAGCCTGGAATTCTTTTCCGCTCAACTCGAAATGACTGTCCTTTGTAATTAAGTCTTCCAGGTCTGAGCCAAAAGAAGTGATGTCTTTGTAAGCTTTAGATTTAATGAAAGCTTTGGTTATTTCCCAATTCTTTGCTGTGCCATGTTTTATTAAATTGATGTTTGGCTCGCATTCCTGGGTCTCTTTATTGACAGGGCATTCCACTTTCCAGGCCGAGCCTTGTTCGGCGGAAATATTTAGATTCTTTTCAAGCTCTTTGGCCCATTTTTTTACTGTCTTCTCGTCGGCTAAATCAGTCACCTGCTCTAGGTATTTAATTCCTTCTAGCACTTCTAGGGGATAGGTATGCGAAAGCCCTCCCATTATTAGCTGGACTTGCTCTTGTTGCATAATTAGCTTTCCTAATGCAGGACCGCTTATAGATTCACCTTTTTTGTTCAAAACAAGTTTGGCGTCATCTAATATTTCTGCAAGCAGCAACTCTCTAAGAGCGATGTCGTCTTTGACATAGCTTTCTTGTTTGCCTTTCTTCATTTTATAAAGAGGGGGTTGAGCTATATAGATATAACCTTTCTCAATTAATTCGGGCATGTGTCTAAAAAATAAAGTAAGAATTAGTGTTCTTATGTGAGAGCCATCCACATCGGCATCCATCATGAGTATTATTCTATGATACCTAAGCTTTTCTTCTTGCCAGTCTTCGCCTTTGATGCCGCAACCTAAGGCAGTAATAATGATAATGATCTCTTCAGATGAAAGAACTTTATCAAGCCTGGCCTTTTCTACGTTTAATATCTTTCCTTTAAGTGGAAGTATGGCCTGGAAATGTCTGTCCCTGCCCTGTTTTGCAGATCCTCCTGCTGACTCACCCTCTACTAAATAAATTTCACTCAGACTAGGGTCTTTCTCCTGACAATCGGATAATTTTCCAGGGAGACCACCACCTTCAAAAACACCTTTTCGCCTTGTAAGCTCTCTAGCTTTTCTTGCAGCTTCCCTGGCCCTTGCAGCATCTATTATTTTTTGTGCAATAAGCTTTGCCTCTGCAGGGTTTTCTAATAAGTATTCTGAGAGCGCCTTATACATTTCTTGCTCTACTACCGGGCGAACTTCCGAAGAGACCAGTTTGTCTTTGGTTTGGGATGAAAACTTAGGGTCTGGAACTTTTACAGAGACAATTGCCACCAAGCCCTCTCTTGCATCTTCTCCTGAGGTTGCTGCCTTGTCTTTAGTATTCATGCCCTCTCTTTCCATGAAATTGTTTAAGGTCCTGGTAAGCGCGGTCCTGAAGCCTACTAAATGAGTTCCGCCATCTCTTTGCTTAATATTATTTGTATAGCACTGAATGTTCTCTTGATAACTATCGTTCCATTGCAGAGCAACCTCTACCGTTATTCCACCTTTGGATTCTTGAACAAAATGGAATATGGAATTAACCGTTGTCCTTTTATTATTTAAAAAAGACACAAATTCAGCCAAACCGCCTTCGTGCATAAATGTAACTTCTTTCCCCGTTCTATCGTCTGAAACAACGATCTTTACGCCCGAGTTTAGAAAAGAAAGCTCTCTCATTCTTGCTTGTAAAATTTCAAAATCAAATAAAATATTTGTGAAGGTGGTGGCTGAAGGCACAAACTTTACTTCAGTTCCTGTTTTGTCTGACTTCCCGACGCTCTTTAATTTGCTCTTTGGGGCCCCGTCAGCATAATGCTGTTCATAAGTTTTTCCGCCTCTATGGATCGTTAACTTTAAGTCTTCAGAGAGTGCATTAACAACCGATATACCTACGCCATGAAGTCCCCCTGAGACTTTATACGAGTTGTCATCAAACTTTCCGCCGGCATGAAGTTTTGTCATTACAACTTCTGCTGCAGACACACCTTCTTCGTGCATTTCTGTGGGGATTCCTCTGCCGTTATCTTTAACTTCAACACAATCATCAGCAAGTATCTTTACAGATATTTCATCACAATGACCTGCCAAAGCCTCGTCTATAGAGTTGTCTACTATTTCATAGACCATATGATGCAAGCCGCTTCCGTCATCCGTATCGCCGATATACATACCGGGCCTTTTCTTAACAGCTTCTAAGCCCTTCAGTACGTTAATACTGGAGGAATCATAATCTGTATTTACAGAATTTTTAGGGTTTTTGGTGGTGATTTTTTTTGATTTAGGAGAAGACTCTTTCTTCTTGGTAGGCATAAGTATATTTTAGCCTATTTTTATAAATTTATCCTTTTAAATTGTTTTAAATTTTCATTCATTTGGTCTAAAAAACTTCCGTCTATTGCCGTCAAAATAACTTGGTTTTTATCTTTAGAAATAATATTGAATAAAATTTTTAAATTGTCTTCATCCACCTCGGACCCTATGTCGTCTATCAGCAGCAAAGATTCTCTTTTAGAGAAGCGATTAATAACATCATATGATGATAAAAATACTAATATAATCAATAGTTTAACCTGTCCTCTGGATAGGTTTGCGGCTGCTTTTTTCTTGTCTACAGAAAATACAAAATCTTGCCTGTGTGGCCCTTGGGTTGTATAGCCTAATGCCATGTCTTTTGGCAGGCTGTCTTGAAAGCACTTTCTCATAGTCTTTGAAGTGTCCCACCCTGATATAAAGTGTAAATTTACATTTTTTAGGAATTCAATATTGTTTTCTTCAGTCTCATTAAGAATGTAATCTATAGACACCTCTTTAAGGACTTTAAAAAAATCATACTGCTCCTTGCTTAATTTCATACCAAGCTCCAAAACTTGCTCGGTCCAATTATTTAATTGCTCAATTGGCAGTTTTTTTCTTAAGGACCTGTTTCTTTGTTGAAGTGCCTTGTTGTAGGTATTATTCAAAGTACTGGTCTCAGGTTTCACGTGGAACATCAACCTATTAACAAAATCTCTTCTTAGTTCGGGCTCTCCTTCTACCATCCTTAAGTGTTTGCCTAATACTGCCTGGATTAGAGGTGCTTCAGAGCTTTTTATCCTCTTCCCTCCCAATGATCTTTTAGTGGAAATTCTTCCTTCAGAAGACTTAGAAGTCTCTAGTCTTAAATCTATTTCATTGGACTTACCTAGAGCGGCTATTTTAAAAAAAGAATCTGAATGCTTGATGCAGTCCAGTGTGTTTGAAGATCTAAAGGATTTACCGGAAAAAAGAATTTCTACAGCCTCTAAAATGCTTGTCTTTCCAGAGCCGTTTTTTCCTACTATTAAGGACCTTTCTGGTGAAAGGTCTATTTTTTTTGAGTCAAAGAGTCTAAATTTTTCTAAATATAGACTGTCTATTGGCATTTATAGCCTCATAGGCATAATTACATAAACTTCAGATTCTGAAGACGGCTCTTTGATAATGCAACTGGAATCTTCACCATAAAAAACAAGCTCTACGTCTTTTGTCTCTACAGATCCCAACACATCTAGCAAATAGCCTATATTAAAACCAATTTCCATAGGTACGCCCGTATAATCTACGTCTAAAACCTCTTCTGCAGATTCTTGTTCAGGGTTATTTGCAGTCAATTTAAGACTTCCCTCTGAAAGAGCAAACCTTACCCCTCTGTATTTTTCATTGGAAAGAACAGAGGCCCGTGATAGAGCTAATTGTAATTTTTCTTTTTCTATTTTTAACGAACTCGGATCTCCTGAAGGAAAAACCTTCTTATAATCGGGGTACTTGCCATCTATGAGCTTTGTAGAAAACTGTAAATTACCTGATTTGACGCTAAAATAGGAGGCTCCTACGTTCAGTTCTACCGCCTCTTCAGATTGTGGTAGTAATTTAGAAAGTTCAAGTACAGCCTTTCTTGGCAGAATTTGTTTCAGCTGCAGCCCTTCCTTATTTTCTAACTTTGAACTTGCCAGGGCCAGCCTGTGTCCATCTGTGGCCACGCCTTTTATTTCATTGTTATCAAACTCCAAAAGAAGTCCATTAAGGTAATAGCGAACATCTTGAGAAGCCATAGAAAATGAAGTTTTAATTAAAATTCTTTTTAAAACACTCGCACCTATGAGCGATGAGGTCTGTTCTTCAGAAATCTCAAGTTCTGGGAAGTCATCAGCCGATATAGTAGAAAAATCAGCGTGGAAGCCTTTTGATGCGACTGTTAGTTTGCCACCAGAAAGATTGAAGCTTATTTCTTCATTATCAGGTAGGGATCTGCAAAGTTCTGACATTTTTCTAGCTGAAACTGTGGTTTCACCCTCTTCTTCGGTAGAAACGACTTCTGAGCTTACTTGAATTTGTATCTCTAAATCAGTAGCGGTGACCTCTACAGAGCCTTTATGGGCCTTAATTCTTAAATTTGCAAGTATGGGTATGGTTTGTCTTCTTTCCGCAACAGCAGCCGCATTTTGTAGTGCTTCCACTATTTGTGATTTTTTTGCTATAAATTTCATATCAATTAAATTGTTAAGACTCTCACTAGTTTTGTATAGTCTTCTTCTATATCAAGGTTTAGCCCCCGTAGCTCTCTAATTTTTTTACAAGCATGTATTACGGTGGTGTGATCCCTTCCGCCAAAAGCCTCCCCTATCTCAGGCAAACTGTAGTTTGTTAACTCTTTAGCTAAAAACATAGCCATCTGCCTGGGCCTGGCAACAGATCTGCTCCTTCTTTTAGACAACAAATCACTGAGCTTTATATTGTAGTACTCTGCTGTCGTTTTTTGGATGTTTTCTACGCTGACCTGCCGTGCTTGTATTGCAAGAAGGTCTTTCAGGGAGTCTTTAATAAGCTCTACAGTTATGGGGCGCCCTGTAAAGTTTGAATTAGCAATTACCCTCTTCAAGGCCCCTTCTAACTCCCTTACATTGGACCTTACTTTTTGTGCTATAAAAAAAGCAGATTCTTCGTTAAGCTCTTGATCCATTTGCTTAGATTTGCTAAAAAGAATAGCAACACGCGTTTCTAATTCGGGCGGCTCTATGACGACAGGAAGGCCCCAGCCTAACCTTGATTTTAACCTGTCTTCAAGGCCGTCTATTTCTTTCGGGTACCTGTCACAGGTAAGTATCATTTGACTGCCCCTTTCAAGCAGAGAATTAAAAGTATGAAAGAGCTCTTCTTGTGATTGTTCTTTTTTTGCAAAGAATTGAATATCATCAATTAACAGTGCATCTAAAGATCTGTAGTGTTGTTTAAATTCACTAATTGCACCTAATTGTAATGATTTTACCATATCACTCACGAATTTCTCTGAATGAACATAGGCTATTTTTTTTGTGGGGTCTTCTTTTTTAAGCTGATTTCCAACCGCATGCATTAAATGAGTTTTACCAAGCCCCACTCCCCCATAGATAAAGAGGGGGTTGTAAGAGTTTTTTAAACCGCTGGCTATTTGTCTTGATGCTGCCAGTGCTATTTGATTAGATTTGCCTTCCACGAATGTTCCAAAATTAAAGGAATCTATTAAGTTACTTTTTATGGTTTTATAACCTTTTTCAATGTTTGTTTGTTTATTTTGTTGTGGCGTTTCGTTTATGGAGATAACAGAGTTACTTGCGGTAACTTCGAAAGCAAGGTTCAAGTCTGAATTACTTGTTATAGCAGAAAGCCTCTCTTCTATAGACAGCCCGTAATTCTGCTCTACCCAGTCTGAAATAAACTTATTTGGAGCTAAAACTGTGTAGGAAAGGGGGTTTGAGCCAGAATTCTCTTCTAATAATAGTGGCGCTATCCACGTTGAGTACTCTTCAATAGAAAGATCTTTTTCTAAAGTTTTTTTACATTCGTTCCAAAAATAAAGTTCTGACATTGATTTGATTATATACAGATTTATTTAGTTATCCACAGCATAACAACAATTATTTAATGTGGATAACTTGTGAATATATTGTTTTTTTGTTTTTGCTTGTCAATTTGGTCCAAAAAACCTATTATGCGCACCCGTTTACATATTTCAAAGTAAAAAATGAAAAGAACATACCAGCCAAGTCGAATAAAAAGAGCAAGAACACATGGCTTTAGAGCAAGAAATGCTACGGTGGGCGGCAGAAGGGTTCTTAGCGCTCGAAGAAAGAAAGGAAGACAGTCTCTTACGGTCTAGTATTTCATGGGAGTAAAGCGCTCCATACCATCCTCAGAAGGTTTTGATGAAGCTTTCTCAAATCCCGATATAAAAGTCTCTACAAAGCACTTTCTACTTCTATTAAAAGAAAACGATTTAGGTTATGCCAGAATCGGGGTTGCTGTCAGGAAGAAAGATATTAAACTGGCTGTACAAAGGAATAAAATAAGAAGAAAAATTAAAGGGAGTTTTAACGTAAATACTTCAAAATTAACAGCGTCTGACCATGTGGTTTTGGTTAAAAAAAATATCACTAGCGACAGTGCTGTAATAAAAAAGGAACTTGAAGAACTTTGGCAAAAATTAGAAAAGCTTAGATGAAAAAAATACCCATATTTTTTATATTAATATATCAAAAATTTATAAGTCCTCTTTTGAGACCAAGCTGCAGATTTCACCCTACCTGCTCTGAATACTCCATACAGGCGATTACAAAATACGGCGCTATAAAAGGTATATTTTTATCTTTAAAAAGAATTCTAAGATGCAACCCTTGGGGTGGCAGCGGCCCAGACCCAATACCAGGAGATAATGAAAATGGATGTAATTAAAACAGCTCTCATAGCCTGCATAGCTATAGTTCTATATTACCTGTTGTTGCAATGGCCCACTCAGGCTAACACCCCAGAAGAAGCAGGAGAAATATCTAGTCAAATGCCAATGGGCTCAGGTAGTGAAGCAAGAGAAATACCTAGTCAAATAATGATAGATTCTGGTAGTGAAGACTCACTATCACTTTTTGAGTCCCCTGTCTCAGAGACGCCAAACACGCCAGAAAAAGAAACTACTTTAATAGCCACGAGCCGATTATTTGTTGTGGAAAACGACACCCTATTAATGGAGGTTGACGGCCTGTCTGGAAGGTTTGTTTCTTCAAAGTTAAAGTTTGTCAAAAACTCTAAAAACGGCGAAAGCAACTTAGGAATATTTGGTCCCACTGGAGAAAATTTTTATTTTGCTAATAGTGGATTCTTTAATAAGTCGCAGGGTTATTTGCAGCCTGGGTTTACTAAGATTAACTCTTATTCTGGTGAGGATAATTCTAAAATTTAT
>CAJJAM010000043.1 GCA_905182235.1 SAR86 cluster bacterium SAR86B
TTTGTGGCTATTTTAGACATGAAAACTAATGAAATTAGTAGTCTTGATCGAGTGTCTCAGGAAGCTCAAGTTCCTTATAGTTTTCCGGAAATATTCATGGCACAAGAGTTAACCAAAGCCAATAAAGATTATCAGGATGCTTTAAGTAAGCGTGGTATTTCTGATATGAATCTTGTTCAAATAGACCCTTGGCCTGCAGGAGGAATCGTTCATGAGAGTATTGAGAAAGGTCATAGAGCTCTTAAATTAATATCTTTTTTAAAAGAAAATGAATCAGACAATGGCTATGCCAAACCTATTAATGGAGTAATTTCCCATGTGGATTTAACCTTAAAGAAGGTAACTCATGTTGAAGATTATGGAGTTGTACCTGTACCAAAAGCTCATGCTAGGTATGACGCGGATTCTCAGTCTGAATTAAGAGAACATCCAAAAAAGATCGATATCACGCAACCTGATGGCCCTGGTTTTGATATAGAAGGCAATCAGATTAGCTGGGAAGGTTGGCAGGCTAGAATCTCTGTTCACCCTGACGAAGGGCCTGTACTTCATCAATTATCTTTAAATGGAAGGCCAATACTCCATAGAGCTGCTCTGTCTGACATGGTAGTGCCGTATGGAACAGCAGATCCGATGCATAGCTGGAAGGCAGTGCATGATGGTACTGAGTATGGTTTTGGAACCATGCTAAATTCTTTGACTCTAGGTTGCGACTGTTTAGGAGAGATTCACTACCTGGATGCAAATCTATTTGGTTTTGATGGCTCAGCCCACACCATTAAGAACGCGATCTGCATTCATGAAGAAGATTTTGGGATTCAATGGAAGCACACAGACATGGGCGGAGGGGCTAGTGAGGTTAGAAGATCAAGAAGATTGGTTATAAGTTCTTTAGCCACTATAGGTAATTATGATTACGGTTTATTTTGGTACCTTTATCTTGATGGAAATATTGAATGTGAAGTTAAATTAACCGGCATTGTTGGCATCAGTGCTTATGATGAAAAGATACACCGAAACGATCAAGATTTTAGAATCACCGATGAATTAGTATCTCCTCTTCATCAGCATTTATTTTGCGTTAGGTTGGATTGGGATCTTGAAGGCGGAAATAATCAATTATTAGAGTCCAATGTAGAGGCCTTGCCTGTTAGTGACGACAATCCGCACGGCATGCAATTTACAGCTGTATCAACTCATTTAAAGAAGGAAAGTGAAGCGAAAAGAGATGTCTCACCTTCTTCAAGTAGAGTTTGGAAAATAATTAACCCTAATAAGACCAATTCTCTGGGAATGCCCGTAGGTTATAAACTCCTACCAGGCAATACACCTACTTTATTAGCTCACCCTGATTCACCTCCAGGAAAAAGAGCTTCTTTTTCAAAACATAACCTTTGGGCTACTCCTTTCCATAAAGAGGAAATGGCTGCTGGTGGGCCTCATTCAGTTATGCATTCCGGTCAAGGAGGCTTGGATGATATAACTTCATCCAATAGAGACATCAGCGAGTGCGACTTAGTGACTTGGCACACCTTTGGAGTTACGCACACTCCTAGACCTGAAGATTGGCCGGTAATGCCTGCGGAGTATTGTGGGTTCCATTTAATTCCAGTTGGTTTCTTTGATCAAAACCCAACAATAAATCTTCCTCCTACATGCAAAGGAAAAAGTAAATCCAATAAGGAGTAAGAAAGACTCAGGTTTTATTTACAAGTCTTTATGGGTGCCATCACACATTGCACCATTGTTGCTCATTTTGCATCCGCAGAAATAAACGTCTTTGTCGGTTTCGAAAGTTACTTTTTCAGGTAAAAAATCAGTTCCTTCATGCGAGCCATCACAAAAGGGTTGCTTAGAACTAAGACCGCATTTACACCAGTAGTATTTCTTATTGGCTTCGACAGAAGTTTTGAAAGGGAATTTTTGCACTACGTTAGGTTTATTCATGGGGTAAAAATAACACAAAGAATTCTTACAACTCCCAATGAGATTTAATCTCAAAAGTAGAATGAGATTTATTACCATCTAAGTTATATTTCTATATGGAGACTCAATTATGACTGCACAAAGAATTTTAAAAATGGGTAACCCTGTCTTGAGGCAGGTTGCTTCTGATTTTAAGAGAGAAGAAATCTTATCAGATGATACAAAAGTTCTATTGGGCAATATGTGGGATACTCTAGAGTTAGCTGGAGGTATAGGTTTAGCAGCACCTCAAATCGGCGTATCAAAGCAACTCGCAATTATTGAGCTTTCATCAGAATCGGAGCGTTACCCAGAAGCAGAGGCTTCTGAACCGTTCATTATCTTTAACCCCAAAATCTCAATTATAGATAATGACCTTCAGGGGTTCTGGGAAGGATGTCTTAGTGTGCCTGGCCTTAGAGGTTATGTTGAAAGACCTAGAAAAATAAAAATTGACTATTTGGATGAATTTGCGGAGCAGCAAAGTATTGTTCTTGAGGAATTTCTGGCGACTGTCTTCCAACATGAATTGGATCATTTGATTGGTATGCTTTATGTGGACAGAATGGAAGATGCAGGTACATTGATGTTTGAAGATGAAATGGATTTATTGGACGAGGTTGGAGAAGATGAGATTTTGGATTAAACAACTTAATAGTTGAGATTGGAGAGAGAATATGTCGGTAGAGCAAACCATTAAAGCAGCATGGGAAGGAAGAATATCAGGTTGTTTGTTAGGAAAACCAGTGGAAATGATTTCCATGAGAGAGGGCAGAGAAGGTTTAAATAAATATTTATCTGAATCCGGTTCATTGCCTTTACGTAATTACGTTCGTCCCATGGACCATGAAATGATAAGAGGGGCTAATAAAAGATGTTGTTTAGGTCTGATGGACAAAGCAGAAGCTGATGATGATATTACTTATAGTGTTTTAGGGTTAATGATGCTGGAGCAACATGGAACTAAATTGAATACTGATGACGTTGCTAGATCTTGGATAAATTTATTGCCAGTGGGAGCAACTTTTACTGCAGAGCGTGAATCTTATTTAAAACTAATTGAGAAATCTGATATGGCTTATCAATTTGGAGGAAAGCGTAATTTTGATTTGGAAGAAATAAACAATAGTGATTACAACGATTGGATAGGTGCTCAAATAAGAATAGATATGTACGGTTGGGTTTTGCCCGGTAAGCCGAAACTAGCAGCAGAACTGGCAAGACAAGATGCCCGTTTGTCTCACAGAGATTGCGCAGTGGAAGCTTCTGCTTTTATAGCTGCTCTTTGTGCGTTAGTTCCAGTTTCATCATCAAGAGAAGAGGCGGTTGATGCTGCTTTGTCATTGATTGATCAAGAGTCTGAAGCTGTTGCCGCAGTTAAGATCGGGATTGAGAGTCAAGGAAAGGACCCTTCAAAGATCCATGATTTTTATGGAGACATGTCACCCGTCCACAGCCTGAATAATCTGGCAGTTGTGGTTTGGGCTTTCTTGTCTTTTCAAGACTCTTTTGATGAGGCCATAGGAGAAACCATTTGCTGTGGTTGGGACACGGATTGCACGGGTGCAACGGTTGGTGGATTGATAGGACTCGATAAACAATCTATACCTTCCTTATGGACAGACCCATGGCAAGGCAGAGTAAACACTTCAATTGCCGGAGTGGGAGAGTTGCAACTTGAAGATTTAGTGAAGAGAACCTGTGCCTTGGTTGAAAGTTTTTCTTCTATAAAAGATTTGGATTGATTCTTTATGTCTCCTGAAATTACTGTATTTGGAAGTATCAACATGGATTTGGTTGTTTACTCGGCCAAGGAACCTCAAAAAGGTGAAACGGTAATAGGTAGCAGTTTTGAAACTTTTCAAGG
>CAJJAM010000044.1 GCA_905182235.1 SAR86 cluster bacterium SAR86B
GTTTCTTTGCGTCTAAAAGCATCATAAATTGCTTCACGAGTATTTTCTTCTGCCCACACTCCAGCGAGACCAGATGCTGAAAAATGAATAAGACGAGCGCTAAAAGCCAGATAATTTTTACCATCAACTTCATTTAGACTTTCGGGTCTGGCGATTTTTAAAACAGCTCCGTAAAGTCTATTAAAAGGTATTGAACCCCTCAACTCAGGTGTGCCATCTAAAACACCTATTTTAGAGAAGAACACCTCTTCATTATCAGAGCCGCCTCCCACGTGAGTATCGCTTGAACCTATCAATCCAAATTTGTATGGATTGGTGAAACCTTTTTCTGATAAGCCCAAGCCTCTTAAGTAGGCGTTTCTAACGTAGCTGCCTTTTAAATTACTGATGAGCTTTTCGCCTTCATGTGCTGTTTTTACTTCAAATGCTGCCCATTCATCATTTTTAGACAGCAAGGGGTGAGTCTCAGAAGTTCCCTTAACTTGAGTTATCTCTGTTAATGGCTCATTTAGGGCGCGCTTTTTTGTATAAGCTTCATCCATTGGATTGCCATTGTAATCGTTCATTGAAAATGCAGCACCCCCTGAAATATTGGAATTATGAGGTATAGCCAAACTCTCAACTCCCCTGTCCCTTAATCTGTCCATCCAGTCCCATAGTTTTTCTGGATCTTGGCTATCCAGTCTAGAAAAAAGGGTTGCAGGTAAGTTCTCAGTATCACGGAAGATAACATTACGATGTAAGTATTTTTCATATAAATCTATGCTAGATGTGTATTCGTAACCAGCAAAAGTAGTAAAGACTCCAGGTTCATAAGCTCGATCTGCAGCTTTTATAGTCTCTTGCCAAACAGTTTTGCTCACATTCTCAACCAGAGTTTTATCAATTATGCCATTTTGAAGACCCTCATTAACTCCTCTTCCAAAAGGTCTAAACAAGCCTGATCTTTTGATGACTGAAAGAATACCTCCGCTTACTGAATCGTTAAGGTTGTGAAAAGGCTTAGCCACTTCATAGCGAGAAAATTCTGTACTTGTATCAGCCGCCTCTTTAACCAAACCTAAAAACATTGCATGATCTGTGACGGCATAAAAGTCTAGTGGTCGGCTCAGTTGTATTTCATAACCAGTCGGGTGAGGAATTGCTTCCCCTTGAGCATATCTATAGGCATCATCAGGAGTACTTAACGTACCAAAAGAATACGCATCGAAAGAATTTTCTGTATGGACATGCAAATCTCCAAAATAAGCATTCCTGTCCGGATTAGGCGCAGGTCTAGGTTGAATTTGTTTCTTTTGATCTTCAAAAGGGGTTAATTCAACTAGTTCTTTAGACTCATTGATATCAGAACAGGCACTAATAAATAAAATAAGAAATATAAAAAGGATGTTTTGCTTTTTCATTGTTTGCCTCGATAAGAGTATAGGCAATAATTAAAGTTCCCTAAAGAGAAACATATGTCATTATCCTGACATCATCTGACCTTATAGCTCTCTTTAACTCAGACGCTTATTGATTTCTTCTTTGAGAAGCCACATCCTGTCCTGACCCCAAACATAAAAAGGGTTGCTTCCGTCTTCATTTGTAATTTTAAAACTAGGCACGCCCCAACAATCTCCCGCGTACATATCTTCTAAATTATCGTTCAAAATTTTCTTCCAGCCATTTGTGTTCAATTCTTTTTTTATTTCCATCCAATCAAGATCCAGTTTGGTAACTAAATCTTCTAAGTAATCTTCATCGCCTATATTGACTCCATCCTGGAAAGAAGATTTTAATAATGCATTGATGTAATCAAACCCTCTTCCTGCTTCATTAATAATTGGAAATAAAGAATAAGCTTTTCTTGCCGGTTTTCCGATGGGTGAATAAATAGATTTCATCTCATACCCGTGCTTTCTGCCTTCACGAGCAGCATCCGAAATAATGTATTTCGCTTTAACGCCTGGGATAGTCATCTTGCGCATTAACATCGGTAATACAGGTTGAGTTATTAGATTAATCGGATATTCATCTTGCATTTCTCGAACCCGATTAGAGCTGACAAATGTATAAGGACTGTTAAGCGATGGGTAGTAATAAAGATTAACTTTTTTTTCTGAAGTGAGTTGAGCTGGTGCTTTTAGTTCAAGTTGGCAAACAGATTCATTGTTTAAATTATTTTTTACTCCGAGTTCCGTCAGTCTATCTTCCAAATAATGTAAACGGTCAACACCCCAATAAAGTTCTTTTTCATAATAAAAAGCTGAACCAAAATAATAGCCTTTGTTGTTTCTTATTTCATTTCCGTTAGTTAATTTAATTTTAACTTCATTGTCGGTCGCTTGATATTGTAAGGATAAATTATTCAATGCTTCTTCGTTCTCTTCCCACAAAGCAGAACTGACAGAGCTAGCAATCTCTCCAAAGCTTGCATCGTCCAATGAGGTTAAAATTTTATTTGCTTTGGCCACCAGTTCTTTTGAAGGATAAACATCAGCAGAAAATTCAACGCCGTAAAAAGGAGCAATTTTTTTAACATCTTCCAAGCAATATATGCTGTACAAGGAAGGTTCATGAACACTCTCAGGGTCTTCTTCTCCAACTAAAACTGGTTTAAAAGTTACATCGAAAGAAGATTTAAATTTATTGATGTATTGAATCGTTAGATGGGAGTATGGATCATCTACTTTATGAAAGTACAATACTTCGTGAGGTCTATCTTCTTTTTGCCTGACAGTTTCAGATTTTGTTCTAATTTCCTCAAAGATTTTACGACTGGAAAATGTATTCATTGCTTGGTTTCTTATATTTGCACTCATTGTGCGTCTGCTCATGAAGTTCCTAAAAGCCTTTAACATAACTTATATCCTGTTTATTTGTCTTTCCGTAAATTCAATCTCTGTGTTCAGCAAAGAAACCAAATATTTTTTCCATATTTTCTTTATTTTTTGAAACAAAAAAAGAGTGATCCGCTCCAACTATTTCATCATAAATGTAATTCATTTCTAGTCTTTTCATTTCAGCCACCCATTCTCTCGTAGGGTAAACCAATCTGTCTTTAGTTCCCTGAAGAACAAGAATCGGAATATCTTGAATAATCTTCAAGTCTTTCACATCTCTTACTTGGGGTGGAGCCGGTGCCGCCAGTGCAAGAGCTTTCCAAAGTTTAGGGTACTCCATTCCTAGATGATATGTCCCAGCACCTCCCATACTATGACCCCAAAGAAAAATATTATTAGGATCTATTGAATAATTTTCTCTAGTTAGTCTTAATACGTTCATAACGTCTTTTTCACTGTAGGGACCTTCTCTCTCTAAAGACCTTTCATCTAAACCTTTAGACCATGCTCCATACCAGCCTTTTCGTGTATACCCTAGCGGCGTAACCACCATAAAGTTGTATTCTTCAGCCAGGTCCAGTAAACCCTCGTAGCCCATCAACCAATCGTAAGTTCTTGTTAGACCATGCAATGAAACCATCAATGAAATGTTTTTATCTTCTACATAAGAAGAAGGGATGAAGAGAGCGTATGGAATTGATTCGCCAGTTTCTTCGAAAATATAACTCAAATGTTGAACTCTTGGATCCTGAATGGATCTTTCATCATCCCATTCCGTTCTATCAGTGTGTTTGTCCAAGGCCCAAGCACTAGCTGCCATAAGCATTGCTATTAGTAAGGCTAGTTTTTTCATTTATTCCTATAGACTAAAAAGGGGACATTCCATTGGCATATCTGTAAATCAATAGTAAAACCAGAATTAGTATGCAGGTGTTAATTATATATGCGGGTATGTTTTCTTTTTTCATAAATTTCTATTAACAAAATCACTCTTATAGTTTTCAAGCTTAGTAAAATTAGGCTTATCTTTGAAAGTCTCTTCTACCCAAGCCAAGGCTTCTTTCTCATTGAGGTTGGTGTCCCATACTACAGTCTGCGGTTGGGTAACGTGCCAAGGGGTATCCCAAAACACTTCAAGACCGTTTCCTTCGGGGTCCTTGAAGTAGAGAGATAATGCATTGCCATGACACAAAGGGAGGATATCAACATTAGCTGACTCAAGTTTATTTTTCATTGTCTTCACGTCATCAAAGGAATCCACCCTAAAAGACAGATGATTTAATGAATTAGACGGTCCTTCGTCTTCTCTTGAAACGACAAGACCAATTTGGTGATGTTCATTAGGATCTTGGCTCATGAAAATAATTTCTGGTCCATTTTTAGCCAACGGACCTCGATCACTGATCTGAAAACCGAGAGTTCCAACATAAAAATCTAGGATCTTTTCTGCGTTTTTTATGTTCAATACTGTGTGGGACCATTTAAGTTTCATAATCCTTTACCTCTTATCTTACTAACTAAGAATATCTTGAATTGAATTTATCATATTACAACTAATTAAGAATTAGAAAAATCTATTAATTGGATTCAGTTTTAAAGCGTTCCCGGAGCAGATTTTTTTGAATTTTACCCATTGCATTGCGAGGCAAATCTTTGACGAAATAGATTCGTTTAGGAACTTTAAAATTCGCTAACTGATCCTTGCAAATAGAAATTATTTTATCTTCATTAAGGATACTCCCATCAGAAACAATCACAGCAATAACCGCTTCTCCAAAATCTGAATCCGCCACACCCACAACGGCTGACTCCTCTACGCCGTATGTATCGTCAATAATCAGTTCAACTTCTTTAGGGTAAACATTTAAACCGCCAGTAATTATCATGTCTTTTTCTCTTCCGACTATTGAAACGTAACCATCTGAGTCTATGGTTCCTTTGTCACCGGTATTAAAAAAACCGTCCTGAGTGAAATCTTCTGCAGTTTTATCGGGCATGCGCCAATAGCCGGAAAAAACATTAGGGCCTTTAACTTGTATATCTCCCGTTTCATCCGTGGCCATATCTTCATCGAATTCATCCACCACCCTCACAGTCACTCCTGACAGGGGAAGACCAACCGTTCCGGCCCGACGCTCGCCATTCAGAGGGTTTGATGTATTCATGCCAGTCTCTGTCATACCGTATCGCTCAAGGATAGTGTGCCCCGTTTTTTGTTGAAAATTATTAAAAGTTTCTCTTAATAAAGGGGCAGAACCAGAAATAAATAATCTCATGTTTAAGCAACACTCTTTTCCTAGCTTAGAATTCTCTAACAACCGCGTGTAATAAGTAGGGACACCCATCATCACACTGCAGTGCGGTAAATACTCTATTGCCTCCTCATCGTTAAAACTTTCGCACCAAATCATCTTTGCACCGCTTAACAGAATGGTATTTAAGCCAACAAACAATCCATGTACGTGATAAATAGGCAGCATGTGTAAAAGTTGATCTGACGAAGTCAAACCCCAAGTGCGTACTAAAGTTTCTCCATTTTTAAGCAAGTTATCATGGCTTAAGACAATACCTTTAGGTTGCCCCGTGGTTCCCGATGAATAAAGTAAAGCTGCTGTTTCCGATCCTTTGCATTCAATCACCTCAGAATCACAGCTTAAACTTGCTGCTTTTTGCATCAAAGTGCCGCTGCCATCTGAATCTAGAGTTAAAAAAGCTTTAATGCCCTCTTTAGAAACAATGGATTTAAAGGTATCAATTTTTTCGGTGGAACAAACAACAATGGCTGGCTCTGCATTTTCAATAAAAAAAGAAAGCTCTGATGACTTGTAGGCTGTGTTGAGCGGATGATAAACCAAGCCTGAACGCAGACAAGCCAAGTAAAGAAATATACTTTCTACTGATTTTTCAACTTGTACTGTAACCCTGTCTCCAGGAGAAGCTCCTGACTCAAGAAGACAATTTGCGATGCGAGCAGACGCATCTTTCAGCTCTAAGTAAGACACTTTCCTGCCTTTAGAAGTGATAAGAAATTGACCGTCTAAATCATCTGGAAAGTTTTCTTGAAAATTAGAGAAGAGATTACTCATTGATTATTGCCTTCAAGCTTTTGTGTTCTTTTAGTCTTTAAATTCTACAGAAGCTGACATGATCAAGGCGCCAAGATGGTTTCTTGCTTCAAGAGAGTTGGCACTTTCATCTTTAACTAATAAGTCTAGAGTTTGATCTACAAAAGTTGGTGCCGTTCCTCTGAATTCAAACTTGTGCAAAGTTTTATTTGGCTGTCTGGCTTGAGCCATATTCATAAGAAGGGTCGCAGTTAAAGGACCGTGCACAACTAAATCAGGGTAACCTTCCACATCCTTAGTGTAATTTTGATCGTAATGAATACGATGACCATTAAAGGTCAATGCTGAATAACGAAATAGCAGCGTGCTGTCAGGAACAATACTTTTAAAATGACTTGAATTTTGAGGCTCTTCTGGTTCAGTTTGCTTGAATGCTGAAGGCTGCCTGTAAACTACAATTTGTCTGTCTTCGACACAGGTTTTACTCTCTTGTGAGTATTCATGATCCACATGCACAAAGACCAAAGGGCCTGAAGCAGCGCTCTGTTTAAAAACAACGTCAGCAATAGTTGATACCTTCTCTACGTTAAGGCCGATTTTTAGGGTTTCATGGAATTGTATTTTGCTGGAGGCCCACATTCTTCTTGGCAAAGGTACTGGAGGCATAAAACCTCCTTTAACAGGGTGACCATCCTCTCCCAAATCAGCATGAACTGCACTGGGTTGCGCCAGACACCAGTGAATACCAAGGGGGATTTTAGAATTGATTTCCGTGTAGCCGCCTAGAGTTGCATTAAATCTTTTTACCAATTCATGGGTGATGATATCCGTTTGGTGATCCTGCTTACCTATCCATGTACGTAAGAGATCTATTGGTATTTCATCTAACATTTATACCCTCTAAAATATTCAACATAAGCTACAATCTTATGAGTCATTGTAGCAAAGCTAGTAAATAGGCAAACAATCATCGGCAAGCAAGTATCCTTTTTCATCTGAAGATTCAATGTTGCCCCATATTCGGCAATACATAACTCCGTCAGTTCGTTGTTCAAATTCCAATTCTGAAACTTCAATCTTATTAATAACTTGGCTAGTTCCGCTTTGAATAATCTCGTAAAACCCTCCCAAATAAACCTTCTTACCTGCTATTGATGAAGCGTAGTGCATTTCCATTGTTTGATTAGAAATAAACATAAAATCTGATGCGCCCGTCCAATAAGCACCGGTCACTTCCTTGGGTTCAGCGCAGGAAACTAATAAAGTTAATAAAAGTAAACTAGTCTTTTTTTGAAGTGCGGTAATCACCAAATTCTTCATCCCTTTTTGTTAAAGCTTCCTTTAATCCAGAAGACAGTTCTTTAAGGTGCTCTTGAGTCGATTTAGAGTGCATTGCTAAGGCCTGCATTTCGGTGCCAGCTCTTATACCTGTTCTCATGCCCATTGCTTCCATCTGACGATGGACTGCTCTCTTGTTGATGGCCTGAAGATCGGAAGGAACTTTAGCTACCTTTTCAGCAACTTTAAGAACTTCTTCTTCTAGAGAGTCAACGTCAAAAGAACGATTAGCAAAACCTTGTTTTACTGCCGTCTCTCCATCAATAGATTCTCCAGTTAACATCATCTCCATGGCATTACGCATTCCCATCAACCAAGGAAAGATTTGATTGTCTGGTGGGCTCATGGAGCGAACAACTGGATATCCAATTTTTGCATCATTGGCCACATAAACTAAATCACAAGATGCAGCTAGTTCTGTGCCACCTGCCAAACAGTAACCATGAACTTGGGCTATCACTGGCGTTGCTAAATCCCAAATCTTAAAAGCCCCCTCAACCACGTGCCTTGGCCAAAAACCATCGTTCTTGCTTGAGTGATATGGCATATCTTCTCTATTATTGTAAGAAAGGTCATAACCGGCACAAAAACAAGATCCAGCACCGGAGAGCACTATTACTTTCACTTCTGAATCAGCATCGGCCTCCTCTAAAGAGTTAAAAAGTTCTTCTCTTAGAGGATTGCAAAGTGCATTCCTTTTATCTGGTCTATTAAGACTAATTCTTCTAATACCAGGTCTTGGATCTTCTATAAGTAAATACTCTAGTTTTTTTTGCATTTGAACCTCTCGCTTCTATTCTAATCTCTTTCTGTGAAAAAATTCATTTCCTTATTTATTTGAGTGAATCACCGTTGACGCTAATTGAAGTTCCGTCTATTTTTAATTTAAATGTTCTTAAATCTTCAAAGGCTGGAGGTGACTGAACCGATCCATCTGTTAAATCAAAAACAGCTCCATGCATAGGGCAAGTAATGTAGTTTCCTTCTATTTTCCCTCCGCAAAGAGGAATCATTGAATGCGTGCATATATCTTCAACGGCAAAAAACCCATCTTCAGCATGGCAGATTAAAATATCGATACCATCCAAGTGAACCGATTGAGAATGCCCCAACTTTATATCCGTAGTATCAGCAACTGTTAAGAAATTATTGTGTTCAGCCATCCACTTTGTTATTTGATTTTGCTGCCTTATAACCTGTTATGGATAACAATAAAGTAAGCGGTAAGGCGGCCCAAGAAATTGATAAGGTGATTAATCCAAATCCCACTATCCATCCCCCAGTCAAATCACCAGTTCTAGAAATAAAAGTATCCACCAATACCGTTGACTTATATCGATCATTTTTCTTCATGTCAGCGTAGTACGTTTCTCGGGTTGGCTTATTCAAACCGTATTCAAATACTCTTTGCATAATGGTTACTGCGAAGACCGCTGCAATAACTGGGAACAAATAATAAACAGAAAAGATGACAGCAAATAACAGGCCATAGATTACCAAGATTATCGATGTACCAAAACGCCTCATGAGGTAAGAAGAAAACAAAAGCTGCATTATCAGTGTGAGTGGTATAACAATTTGTTCAACGAGCGAGAAATATGAAGTTCTTTCGCAGGGATCAGAAGACCAACTCCTGATGATATCCAGAGACATCATCCACGAAACGGTTGCCAGTGTGGTAAAAAGAAGAACATAAAGGCCTATGTTTCTTACTTCTGGTACAGAAATTAGACTCTTAATTGCATCACTAGCACTTCCACCAATTTCCTTGTTCTTTGAGGTCTCATTTTTATCAGCTACGTGAAGGTCTTTCGAAAGAAAAATAGATATGGAAAGGCAAATAATGGAAAAAATAATTAAGAAGCTAGGCCCAGAATCTGAGATATCACTTCCACAAATCTCTAAAGCAAAATATTGAGTAACGCTTGTTCCAAAAAATGCTCCTAGAGATCCTCCTGCACTAATAATACCAAACAATCTTTTGCCATCCTCACTGTTAAAAAAATTAATTAAAGTAGCCCAAAAAATAGAAACAACAAATAAGGAATAAACATTAAGCCAGACGTAAAATATGTAAGCAGTCCAGATTCTTCCCTGATCCTCAAGTAGGGTCCATGCGGATAGGAATAAAAGAAAATTGACAATAAAAAAGGAATAACAATAAAGAACCACTTTACTGCCTTCTATCTTTGAAATAACAAAAGAATAAATAGGATTTACTGCCAACATCACAAGAGCTCCAACGGTGAGAAGCAGAGCAATGGGGTTTACAGAAAAACCTAGGATCATGAGGTTTTCATAACCAAACTCAACAGCTAATTCATTTCTAATTGGGCGTAAGACGTACCAAGATGCTAAAACAAAGAAGAAAAAACCAAAGGCTTTCAAAAGAGGCAAGTACTCTTCTTTTCTTATTGAAGGAAAAAAACGTTCTGAAATAGTGTTCATTTCATTATAAAATTTTTCTTATTATAGCCAGGATGTTAAAAAATTTAAGAAAGGTGCTGAATTAATAAAGTAGGAACATTACAAGTATCTGACTTAACTGAACAAACCAAGGTATTTTCTTTACGGCCTGCTTTTACTTCGGAAATTTCAAGACCTTCTTTCACTAAGCGTTGATGAGTAGCCTTCAGGTCTTCAACCGACCAAGCCAGTCCCCATAATTTATCTGCAGGGTCATCTTCATCAGGTTTTCCGATAACTTCAATGGTGGTGTGATTAAGTCTAAAGAAAAGCATGCGGCCTCCCCATTTCTCAACCGTTTGATCTAAAGCCAGTCTTATTCCAAAGGTGTCTCCGTATAAACTTTTGAACCCTTCAGGATCATTAGTATTAACAACAACATGATCAAGCTTATTGATCGTAGAGGAAGTACGTCCATGAACCGAGGGAAGCTCTCCTGATTCATGCTGAATAATGAATGCAAACATACCTCGTGTTAATGAAAAAGGGAGAAATAAGTTTTTCCAAGTTCTTTTTAAGCCTTGGTCACTATCAACCCCCTCCCCTAAAGCAAGATCTTGAAGTTCAACGCCACTCTCTAATAGACTTTCTTTAAGATCCTGAATATTGGACGTTCCTAAAACCAAGCCTGCAAGACCCTCGCCATTCAATTCTAGAGTAGCTTTTATCATGGCTGCTCCCGCTCCTTCGTTTCCATTAGATGCCAAGAGCTCTAAGTAAGTATTTTCAACAGGGAAAAGTGCGTTTGCAGTTCCTAACTGCTCGTGAACCCCTCTCCACGAAGGTCCGTAGCCAAATAGTTTAGTGTAGCTCTCTACAGCTGAATCTAGATCACTAACAGCGATGACAAGATGGTCTAATTTTTCAATCAAAGTTGTTGAATGGCATAAAGTTCTTTATTAGAAGAGAGTTCATTAAATTGGTTCAACAGATTCTCATCATTCATTCTTTTAAAAAGTTTAGCGAATTCTTCTGTTCTAACAGCAACACTCTCTTTGTGAACTTCTTCTCCGTGCCATTGAATCATTTTCTTCCAGAAAGGATCTATAATCTCTGAACCTTTTTTCTCTTTTCCTTCAATAGTTTTAAAAGTATAAGTTCTGAGTTCTGAAACTAGTAAATTTAAATAGGCCACATGGATAGCCTCATCTTGTCTAATGCGTGAAATCATTTCACAAGCCAGCAAAGCATCGTCTCTTTTATTCATAAAGACATCATCAGATTTAGTTAGATTCATGCAATATGAAAAGAAACTTTCAGCTCTTATTTCAATCATTAAAACTTGCATTAACAGCTGAAGTATACCTTCATGCCCTGCAGGAATATCTGGCATTTCTCTGCCTTGCTCCGGTCTCCCTATGGAGTCGGGCACCTCCGGAATCGGGTATGCGTCTTCACCAAACAATAAATCTCTAGCAGCAAACCACATTTGATCATGAGCGCCTTGATCACTATCGGGATTGCCTCCTTCATCGAACCCGTGAGCTATGAAAAGGCCCTTGTTCATGTGAGCAATACAAGTATCAGAAATATCTTCAACTATTATTTCTTGAAAGTCAGGAGCGGTAACTTCTGCTAACACACGACCTCTGGCCTCAATGATGCCGGTTATCGTAAGACTGTTCCAAAGGAATTGACCTTCATCTTTATTTAATAAAAGTTTGGCTTGGTCCATGGTAGGAAAATTTTCGTGAGCCAGTATTTCAACGGATGAATCTAATAACTCATGGCCTCTTGAATTTAAAACTTCAGTCCATTCATTTACAGCCTGCCATCTTATTTTTGTTCGTGGAGAAATGTAATTACCTTCGCTATCCAAACCTCCATGAAGCAAATAACCTGCCATTCTATTTGGTGATTGGTAATCGTGTTCGCTGAGTATTTCTTCAGTGGTATAAATCATTTTTTTCTCCTTAAAAACTTATTCTTAGCAACATTGTAGAATTCCTTAAGCTTTGCCACAAGTTCTGGCCCAGCCAAGTAGATACCTACCAATAAAAATACCCAACTAATGAGGTAAAGCACAGCGGCATAAAAGAAATATAAGAAATCCATGTCTGGAAAATTGTCCCACCCCGCTTCTACCAACAGATAGCTAATAGGAATGTAGAGACCATAATTTGCCGCTATAAGGGCCAGGCCTAATAATCTTTTTGATACGTTAATTAGTTGTTTAATAGTTACCTCAATTTAAGAATCTAGTATTCTAATCAAATTTAGAAATACAGGTTAGAATAAAGAATAAATTTATAACGCTAAAGGTATAAACCTAATGGATAAAATAATTATAGTAACCAGCCTTCTGCTCATGGTCTTAGGCTGCACAACAAAGGAAAATAAAATGAACCCATTTTTTGAAGAATATCAAACGCCTTTTCAAATCCCACCTTTTGAGAAAATAGAATTTTCTCATTATGTCCCAGCTTTTGAAGCTGGCATGCAAGAACAACTTAAAGACATAGATAAGATTACATCAAATGGAGAAACACCTTCCTTCGAAAACACTATTGTAGAGCTTGAAAGGACAGGAAAAATATTAGATAAAGTTTCAAATGTGTTCTTTAATCTACTTGGATCTAATACAAATGATGATATGGACCAGCTTGCTGTTGAGATAAGCCCTAAGTTGTCGGCTCACGGAGACAGCATCCTCTTAAACAAAGAACTCTTTGATAGAGTGGAAGCCGTCTATCAATCAAAGTCTGATTTAAATTTAAATACTGAACAAAATAGATTGCTGGATGAAACGTATAAAAGATTTATAAGGTCAGGGGCTAATCTTGATGAAAATGGCATGAAAAGGCTAACTGCAATCAATCAATCCCTCTCCTCTCTTTCGGTTAACTTTGATCAAAATGTGCTCAAAGAAACCAATGGCTTTAGTTTAATAATAGAAAATGAAGAAGATCTTAGTGGTTTACCTGCAGAAGAGATCAGACAGGCTGAAAAATTAGCTCAATCAGAAGGTCACGATGGAAAATGGGTCTTTAAACCAACTCGAGTCAGCATGTACCCTTTCATCACTTACTCAGATCAAAGAGAACTAAGAGAACAACTTTACAACTCTTATGTTCGCAGGGGTAACAACGATAACGAATATGATAATAAAGCAATAATTTTAGAAATGATCGCTTTAAGAATAGAAAAAGCCAACCTAATGGGTTTTGATAATCACGCTGATTATGTTTTAGACAATACAATGGCTCAAAACACGGACCGGGTTAATGACTTGCTTCAAAAGATATGGAAACCTGGCCTTGAGACCGCTCAAAAAGAAGCTCAAGACATGCAAGATCTCATTCAAAAAGAAGGTGGTAACTTTAAACTGGCTGCCTGGGATTGGTGGCATTATGCGGAAAAAATTAGACAAAGTCGTTTTAATTTTACCGAAGAAGAGGTGAAGCCATATTTCAGCGAAGATAAAGTACTGATGGGTGCATTTGACGTGGCCAACAAACTTTTTGATATACATTTTGTGGAGCGAGATGATCTTCCTAAATACAGAGACAACATTAGATCATTTGAAGTTAAAAATGATCGAGAAGAAACCATAGGTATTTTTTATACTGACTACACTGTAAGACCTAACAAAGGTGGTGGAGCCTGGATGAATACCTTTAGAAGTCAAAGTAAGTTTGATGGCAATGTTATTCCATTGGTTGTGAACGTGTGTAATTTTCCTCCAGAAAATGAAGACGGCGTTTCTCTTTTATCTTTTGAACAAGTGGAAACTTTATTTCATGAATTTGGTCATGCGCTTCATGGACTTTTATCTGAAGCAAATTATCCAAGTCTTTCAGGGACATCGGTAACAAGGGATTACGTTGAGTTCCCCTCACAAATGATGGAGAACTGGGCCAGGGAGCCAGAAGTGATTAAGTCTTTTGCGCGGCACTATAAAACGGGCGAATCCATTCCTGATGACTTACTTGGAAAGATTTCTGAAGCCGGAACCTTCAACGAAGGTTTTGGAACCACCGAATATGTAGCAGCGGCCCACTTAGACATGGCCTGGCATACCAATAAAGAACAAATTTCTGATGTAAATGCATTTGAACAAAAGGCTTTGGATGATTTGGGGCTTATCCCAGAAATAGCCACTCGTTATCGAAGTACCTATTTTGGCCATATTTTTGCGGGGGGTTATTCGTCTGGCTACTACAGCTATCTATGGACAGAAGTTTTAGAAGCTGATGCTTTTGAACCTTTTAGAGAGAAAGGTCTATTTGATAAAGAAACTGCAGATAAACTCAAGAAATATGTCTACTCTGCTGGAAATACCGATGACCTAATGACTCAATACATAAGATACAGGGGTTCTGAACCAGAAATTGAACCTCTCTTAAGAAAGCGCGGATTCGATTAAATTGGTGTTACCAAAACACACCCCTTATCAGAATGGAAAAGGTGGTGTTCGTATTGGTTTAAAACCAATTAATACACAAGACTGGCTTGAGATTGATGATAACTTTAAAAATGAAAATAATTTAAAGAAAAACTTACTGTCCTCTAAAAGACATAAAGTCTTTCAAGCAAACGATAATTCCCTTTCTGCTCAAAAAGAATTATTAAAAATGGTCACTGAGCATTTAAAAAAATATCATTCAGAAAAATATTCTTTTAAAGACCAAAATATCTTTATAAAAGCAACAAGAGAGAGTATCAACCTTCTGGATAGCAATACCCCTCCTATTGAAACTGCTTCATTGCTTGTTCAGGAAGATCTAATCTTAATGATGCCTAAAGAAAATAAATTTTACCTCGAAGCAGCAGTTCTAACTTCTCCTTCTCATTGGTCTCTAGTAGAAAAATTTTCTAAAAATTTAATTGACCTTCATGAAGGAGTTCCTGGGTATGAAGAAAAAATAGGTTCTAGGGTTGATGAAATATTTAATAAACTTCCTTCTGATAGGATTCTTGAACGTCTTAACTGGTCTATATATGACTCACCTGAATTGTTCCAGCCTGTCGGCAGTAAGCCGGAAGTTACAATGAAGAGAAAAAACATTCAGGATCTTCACTTAAGAGTGGAGAGACAAACCATCAGAAAACTCCCTGGCCAAGAATCTATCGTCTTTACCGTCAGGGTTCATGTGGACCCCCTCCTCTCTATCTCTAAAGAGCATGATCTCCTTGATGACTTAAATCTAGCCATTGCAAGCCTTCCTCAAGAAATGAAAGAATATAAAGCGATAGATCAAATAGAAAAAGAAGTTATAAATTGGATACAAGAAAACCAAAAAATAAAATGAAACCTTGGTGGAAAGGCAGTGTTATATATCAAATATATCCTCGATCTTTCCTGGATACCACCGGCAATGGCATTGGCGATTTAAAAGGAATTACTCAAAAGTTAAGTTATGTGTCTGATCTAGGAGTTGATGCAATTTGGCTATCTCCTATTTTTACTTCTCCGATGAAAGACATGGGTTACGACGTAAGTAACTACAAAGATATTGATCCTTTGTTTGGTGATTTAGAAGATTTTGATTCCTTAATTAATGAGGCACATAAATTAAATCTCAAAGTTATCATCGATCAAGTGCTATCTCACAGTTCAGATCAAATGTCTTTTTTTCAAGACAGTCGCTCAAGTAAAACTTCAGATAAAGCCGATTGGTACGTGTGGGCTGACCCTAAATCTGATGGCTCTCCTCCTAATAACTGGCTATCTATGTTCGGTGGATCGGCATGGGAATGGGAACCCATGAGAGACCAGTATTATTTTCATAATTTTTTAATTAGCCAACCGGACTTTAACCTTCATAACAAAAATGTTCAGGATTGGCTTTTAGATTCATCAAGATTCTGGCTGGATAGAGGCGTGGATGGGTTCAGATTGGATACTGTAAATTATTATTTTCATGATCGAGAACTCAGAGACAATCCCTCAAGCTCTATACCTTACAAAAGACCACCGACTAATTTGTATTACATGCAAAATCAGATTTATGCGATTAATCAACCAGAAAATATCCAGTTCGTTGAAAGGATGCGATCACTACTAGATGAGTATGAAGACAGAACCAGCGTGGGTGAAATAGGAGATATACACAGACCTCTTGAGATCATGGCAGATTACACCAAAGGCAATAAACGACTTCATATGGCTTATAGTTTTGAATTACTCAATGAAAAATTTTCCCCTGCTCACATTAAAGACACAGTGGAAAAATTCTATAAATCTTCTGATGATAGCTGGCCTTGTTGGAGCTTCTCTAATCATGATATAAAAAGACATGTTAGTCGGTGGAGGTCCAATCAGATTTCCAGAGAATATTTTGCAAAACTTACAGGTGCTTTATTGCTTAGCCTTGAAGGCTCTATTAGTCTTTTTCAAGGAGAAGAACTCGGACAATTAGAATCGGAATTAGAGTTTGAAGAATTAACAGACCCTCCTGGTATAAGATTTTGGCCAGAAGATAAAGGCAGAGATGGCTGTCGCACTCCGATGACATGGGATAGTAAGAAACAAAATGCAGGATTTTCAGACCATCGACCTTGGCTGCCTGTTAAAGAATTGCAAAAACAAAATTCTGTTGACCTGCAAGAGTCTGAACCTTCTTCAGTATTAAATT